>CAYGUQ010000058.1:0-13179 GCA_964352995.1 uncultured Rhodobacterales bacterium | reverse complement strand
AGAACGATATCGCGCAGCATCGAGGCCACCTTTCACAGCGCGCCGCGCGGCGCGCATTCTCCTGCGAAAATATGCGAAACGCGGCGTTTGATGTCGAGCCTTACCTTGCTCGCGGTCGACAGGCGGCAGGACGACCGGTCCGCTTTCGCGCAGGCGGGCGCGTCAGGCGAGCGCGTCCGGGCCGAGCGCATCCATCGAGCAGGCGCCGACCTGCGCGAGCGTGAGGCTGGTCTCCTCGCGCAGCACGTCCCAGAGCGCCTTGAGCCCGGCCTCGCGCCGCGCCGCCATGGCGAACTGCAGCACGCGGCCGAAGAAGACGAAGTCGGCGCCGACGGCGTAGGCCTTCACCACGTCCTCCCCTCCGCGCAGGCCGCTGTCGTAGAACAGCGGAAAGCCCTCGCCCACCGCCTCCCGGATGCGCCGCAGCGCCAGGATCGGCGGCGGCGCGGCGTCGAGCTGGCGGCTGCCGTGGCTGGAGACCTGAATCGCGTCGGCGCCGGCGGCCTTGAGGCGCAGCGCGTCCTCGGCGTCGAGCACGCCCTTCACGACCAGCTTGCCCGGCCAGGCGTCGCGCAGCCGGTCGAACCAGCTCCAGTCCGCGGCGGCGCGGCTCTCGGTGCGGTCGAAGGCGTATTCGACGCCGTCGAAGTTCGCGAGCGTCGGCGCCCCCGCGCGCAGCGTCCGCAACGACCATTCCGGGTGCAGCGCGAAATCGACGAACTGCGGCAGGCCGATGCGGAAGGGCATCCGGAACCCGTGGCGCAGCTCGCGCGGGCGGCGGCCGACCTCGGGCACGTCCACGGTCAGGATCAGCGTCGAATATCCCGCGGCCCGCGCCCGGCGCACCAGCTTCATCGAGCCGGCGCCGTCGCCGCTGAAGTAGAGCTGGAACCAGGCGTGGCCCTCCGCCGCCTCGATCACCGCCTCCATCGGCGTGGAGGACACCGTCGAGAGGCAGTGCGGCACGCGCCATTTCGCCGCCAGCCGCGCCAGCATGAGGTCCGCGCCGGGCGTGGAGAGGTTGCACATGCCCATGGGCGCGACGCCGAAGGGCGCCCCGCGCCGCTCGCCGAACACCTCGACGGAGAGGTCGCGCCGGCTGACGTCCACGAGGCAGCGCGGGCGCAGCCGGATGTCGCGCAGCGCCGCGCGGTTGAGGTCCGCCCCGTGCTCCTCTCCGGCCGCGCCGTCGATGTAGTCGAAGATCATCCAGGGCAGCTTGCGCCGCGCCAGCCGCCGCGCATCCGCGCTGCAGTGGATCTCCCCGCCCCCGATCATGCCGGCTCAGCCGTCATGGCGCGGCGCGAGGACGATTTTTGGCGCCGCCGCGCGCCCGGCGCGGATGTCGGCGAAGGCGGCGGCGCCCTCGTCGAGGGGGCGCATGTCGATCCAGTCGAGCGCGCCCATGCGCCCGTCGAAAATCGCCGCCGCGGTCTCGCGGAAGTCCTCGGCGGTGTAGGTGTAGGTTCCGATGAAGGCGATCTCCTGCAGCGTCATCCGGCGCACGTCGAGCCCGCCCTCGTTCTCGCCGAGGCCGATATGGACGATGACGCCGCCGGGCCGCGTCAGGCGGGAGGCGCTGGCGCGGGTTGCGGCGAAGCCCACGCCGTCGATCACCACGTCGAAGCCGCCCGCCGTCTCCTCAGCGACGGCGTTCCGTCCGCAGCGCTCGATCAGGACGGCCCGGCGCAGGGCGTTCGGCTCCACGATGGTCACATCCTCCACCCCCTGCGCCGCGAGGCTGAGCGCTGCGCCGAGGCCGATGGCGCCGCCGCCGAGCACGAGCGCGCGGGACGCGGGGCCGTCGCCGGCGGCCTCAAGCGCGCGGCGGGCGAGCCTCACGCCGTGCCAGCCGCAGGCGAGCGGCTCGGTGAGCGCGGCCGCCTCGATCCGCACGCCGTCAGGGATCGCGACGAGGTTGCGCGAGGGCATCGCCACCCAGCCGGCGAAGGCCCCTTCGCGCGGCGGCATCGAGATGATCTGGCGCGACGGGCAGAGGTTGTCGCGCCCTGCGCGACAGGCCTGGCAGGCGCCGCAGGTGACGAGCGGGTTCACCGTGACGCGCAGCCCGTCGCGCGGGCCGCCGTCGATCACGCCCGCCGCCTCGTGGCCGAGGATCAGCGGCGCCGGGCGGCGCGGGTCGTGCCCGAGATATGCGTGCATGTCCGAGCCGCAGACGCCGACCGCCTGCACCCGCACCAGCTCCTCGCCATCGAGCGGGACCGGGCGCGAGACGTCCAGAACTTCGAGCCGCTCGGGCCCCGTATAGACCAGCGCCTTCATTTCGCGGTGAAACCTCCATCGACCATCAGCACCTGCCCGGTCACGAAGGCCGAGGCGTCAGAGCAGAGAAAGAGCACCGGGCCGTCGATGTCGGCGGGCTCGCCGTTGCGGCCGACGCAGGTCTGCGCCGCGTTGCGGGCGGCGCGCTCGGGGTCGGCGAAGACCGGCGCCGTCAGTTCGGTGCGGAAGAAGCCGGGCCCGATTGCGTTGACGTTCACGCCATGGCGCGACCACGCCTCCGCCATCGCGCGGGTGAGCTGGGCGATCCCGCCCTTCGAGGCGCCGTAGGCGACGCCGGCGGGAAAGGCGCGGTAGGACTGGAGCGAGGCGAAGGTGACGATGCGGCCCCAGCCCTCCGCCTTCATGCCCGGCATCAGCGCCTGACTGAGGAAGAAGGGCGTGGCGAGGTTGAGGTCGAGCGTCGCGTCCCAGCCCTCGGGCGTCACGTCGTCGGCGGTCTGGCGCGTGTTGATCCCGGCGGCGTGCACGAGGATGTCCGGCGGGCCGAACGGCGCGCAGGCCCGGCGCGCAAGGTCGGCCAGGCAGCCGCGGTCGGCGACGTCTGCGACGAGCGCGGCGGTCTCGCCCGCGCTCTCCTCCCGCCAGTCCTCCAGCGCCTCGGCGCGGCGCGCGACGCCGACGACCTTCGCCCCGGCGGCGGCGAGCGCGCACGCCGCGCGCCGGCCCAGCCCGCTGCTGGCGCCGGTCACGAGGGCCACGCGCCCCGAGAGGGCGAACAGCCGCGAGGGCGGGGAAACGACCTCAGTCATGGGCGGAGAGGTTGAAGTTCTCGCCCGGGTAGTACTTCGCAAGCCGGATGTCGGCGCTGCGCGCGTGGCCCTCCATCCCCTCCAGCCGCGAGATGCGCGCCGTCGCCTCGGCCACGCGCCGCGCGCCGTCGCGGGTGCTGCGCTGCCACGTCACGAGCTTCATGAACTTGTGCACCGAGAGGCCGCCGGTGTAGCGCGCCGCGCCGGAGGTCGGCAGCACGTGGTTGGTGCCGGAGGCCTTGTCGCCATAGGCCACCGTCGTCTCCTCGCCGAGGAAGAGCGAGCCGTAGCAGCTTAGCCGGTCGAGCCACCAGTCGAGGTCCGCCGCCTGCACCGTCAGGTGTTCGGGCGCGATGTCGTCGGAGACGCGCGCCATCTCCTCGCGGTCGGAGCAGAGGACCACCTCGGCGTAGTCGCGCCATGCGGCCTCGGCGTTCATGCCGTTGAGCTCGGGCAGGTCCGCGATGAGCTGCGGCACCCGCGCCATGACCTTCTTCGCGAGGTCGCGCGAGGTGGTGACGAGCCACACGGGAGAGTTGTAGCCGTGCTCGGCCTGGCCGACGAGGTCCACCGCCGCGATCTCTGGGTCGGCGGTCTCATCGGCGATGATCAGGCTGTCGGTGGGGCCGGCGAACATGTCGATGCCGACGCGCCCGAACAGCATCCGCTTGGCCTCCGCGACGAACTGGTTGCCGGGGCCGACGAGGATGTCCGCCTTCGGCAGCCCGAACAGGCCGAACGCCATCGCCGCGACGCCCTGCACGCCGCCGAGCGCGAGAATGCGGTCGGCGCCGCAGAGATGCGCGGTGTAGACGATCGCGGGATGCACGCCCTGGCCCGGCCGGGGCGGCGAGCACGCCGCGATATGGCCGCAACCCGCGACCTTCGCCGTCGTCACCGTCATCAGCGCCGAGGCGACATGGGCGTAGCGCCCGCCCGGCGCGTAGCAGCCGGCCGCCGACACCGGGATCGCCTTCTGGCCGGCGATCAGCCCGGGCGCGATTTCGAGCTGCGTGTCGCCGATGGTGGCCTTCTGGGCTTCGGCGAAGCGGCGCACGTTGTCGTGGGCGTAGCGGATGTCGTCCTTCAGACGCTCGGGCACGGCCGCCGCCGCGGCCGCGATCTCGTCGTCGGTCAGAACGATGTTGCCCTCGTACTTGTCGAAGCGCGCCGCGGCGGCGCGGGCGGCGGCGTCGCCGCCCTTCTCGATCTCGTCGAGGATCGCCCTCACCGTCTCGCGCACGTCTCCGCTGTCGTCGATCGAGGTGCGGGCGGCCTTCTTGAGGTATTCGACGGTCATTGCGTCCTCACTGGTATGCTGCGGGCAGGAGCGTGGTCGAGAGCGCCGGCCAGTAGGCGATCATCAGCACCACGATCATCATGAAAAAGACGAAGGGCACTGCGTGCACGGCGATCTTCAGGATCGACTCGCCCGTCAGCCCCGAGACGACGAAGAGGTTCAGCCCCAGCGGCGGGGTGATGAAGCCGACGCCGAGCGCGGTGATCATCATCACGCAGAACTGGATCTCGTTCATCCCGATCTCCAGCGCCAGGGGATGCAGGATCGGCGCGAGGATCACGATGTTGGGCGTCGTCTCCATCACGCAGCCCGCGGCGATCAGGATGAAGATCATCAGCAGGATCAGCAGCATCGGGTCGTCGGTCAGCGAGGTGACCGAGGCGACGAAGCCCTGCGGCACGCCCAGCGCCGCCATGGTCTGCGCCAGCGGCAGCGAGAACGCGATGATCGGCAGGATCACGCCGTTCACCTTGGCCGAGGACACCATCATAGCCGGAAAGTCCGAGAGCTTCAGCGTGCCGATGACGAAGCCGATGAAGATGGTCACCACCACCGCCGTCGCGCCAGCCTCGGTCGGCGTCAGCCGCCCCGAGAAGATGCCCCAGAAGATCACGCCGGGCACGATGAAGGCGTACCAGCCCCGCGCGAGCACGCGGCCGAGATTGGCGGCCCACTCGCCGAAGCCGATCATGCCGCCGCCCTCGTAGGCGCGCCGCCGGTTGACGACGATGTTGGTGACGAGGATCGAGCCCAGGATCAGCAGGCCCGGGATCAGCGCCGCCTGGAACAGCGTCGAGGCCGATATCCCCAGCACCAGCCCGATAACGATGTAGGCGATGGACGGGGGAATGAGGATGCCGGTGCAGGCGCCCGCCGCCACCAGGGCGCAGGCGTAGGGACGCGGATAGCCGCTCTCCACCAGCCGCGCGATGGTCATCCGCCCCACCGCCGCGGCGCCGGCGGCGTCCGACCCCGAGATCGCCGAGAACATGCCGCAGACCAGCACCGTCGCGGAGCCGAAGCCGCCCTTCGCCCAGCAGGTCAGCGCCTCGGCGACGTCGAGGAAGCGCTTGGACAGCCCCGTCCGCACCAGCACGTCGCCGGTGAGGATGAATAGCGGCACCGCCGTCAGGGCGAAATGGTCGATGCCGTCGAAGAGGCTCTCGCCCAGCAGCGACAGCGGCAGCACTTCCGAGACGACGAGCATGGCCACCGCCGCGGCGCCGATCGCCGCCCAGACCGGCACGGCGAGCGCCACGAGCGCCACGAAGAGCAGAACCGGCCCGTAGAATTCCCAGCCGATCGAGACGGCTTCCTGTTCTATCTGGCTCCAGAGCATGTGCCCGACCCCTCAGTCGAAAAGCTGAGCGCCTTCGTAGGGGGCGCGCCCCGCACGAAGGTCGGCGAGGTCGCGCAGCAGCGACTGCACGAGCCGGAACACCATGAGCCCGAACCCGATCGGCACGGCGGCGAGAAACCACACCATCGAGACGCGCAGGCCGTGGCTGACCGAACCGAACCGCCACGAGACCGCGACGACCTCGAGCGACCAGCGCACCGCGAGCACCGCAACGGCCAGCATGACGAGGTCGCCGAAGATGTAGAGCGCCGCCTTGGCGCGCGGCCCGACATAGTGCAGCAGCACGTCGATGCGGATATGGGCGCGCTCGCGCACGGCGGAGGCCGCGCCGATCCATGCCAGATAGATGAAGGCGTAGCGCACGACCTCCTCGCCCCAGATCGAGGAGTAGGCGAACACCTCGCGGCGGATCACCTCCACCGCCATGGTCGCCACCAGCATCGTGTAGAACACCAGCAGAGCCCAGCGCTCGGCGTTCTCGTCCAGGAGCTTGAGCATCATGCCCTCCCTGCCGGCCGCGCGGAAGCGCGCCGGTTGCGGAACCTCTTTTCGGAGCGTCGGAGGAGCGGCCGGCGCGCGGCGCGCGCCGGCCCGCCGGTCACGCGTCGTGGACGTAGGCGCGGGCCTGGGTGTCGGCTGCCTCGGCCAGCTTGTCGAAGGCGGCCATCGAGCCCGCAAGCTCGGTCTTGAACCCGTCCCACTCGCTGCGCTGGTAGCCGCCGGCCTCGACCCACTGAGCCATCTCGTCCTCGGAGGGCGAGTAGAACTCCACGCCGGACTTGCCGAGCTCGGCCATGGCGTAGTTGCGCGCCGCGGGCACCTTCGCGAGGTTCTGCGCCGCGGTGATCTCGGAGGCGAAGTCGACGCCGTCGCGCACGTCGAGCGGCAGCGCGTCGAACCATTCGAGGTTGCAGGAGAACACCTGGCTGTCCGGCACCGCCTGCGTGAACGTCACGTAGGACAGGATGTCCTTGAAGCCGAAGACGTAGAGGGCGCCCACGGACGGATCGAGCGCGTCGGCCACGCCCTGCTTGATCGCCGAGGGCGTCTCGCCCCAGGCCACCGGCGTCGGGTTGGCCCCGACCATGCGGTAGTACTGCTGGAGCATCGCGGAGCCCGGCACGCGGAACTTCACGCCGTCGAGGTCGGCGGGCGTCTTCACCGGACCCTCGCCGCCCCGTCGCACCGCCACGACCCGCGGATCGATGACGACGTAGTAGAGCGGCTTGAAGCCCTTGGCCTCGACCTGCGGCGTCACCGTCTCGTTCCAGTGGTCGGAGGACACGAGGTTCACGAAGCGCTGGTTGGAGCCGCAGAGATAGGGAAGGTTGATGAGGTCGACGACCGGCGCGAAGGGCGCAAAGTTCGACAGCGAGTGCTGCGCCGCCTGGATCGTGCCGCCCTGCACCTTCTGAACCAGCGCGCCGCCGGCGCCGAGCTGCCCGGCCGGGGCGAGCTTGACGTAGATGCGCCCGTTGGTGGCGTTCTGGATGTTCTCCTTGAAGTCGAGCTGCATGATCGGGTAGCTGCGGTCCGCCGAAAGCGCGTAGGCCGTCGCGATGGTCATCACGTGGTCCGCGGCCTTCTCCCGCTCGGCCTCCTCCTGCCGGGTCTGAGCGACCGCGCGATCCGACCACAGCACGCCCCCGGCGCCGGCTACGACGGCCGCCGTGAAGGCGCCCGAACCGGTCAGCTTGAGGAAGTTCCGCCGCTCTGCGGAGGCGATCTCGCGCCGCACCTTCCAGTCAGTCATGAACTGTTCCTTCCCTAGAGATCTTTTTTGTTTTCAGCCGCTTCTAGATAAAGCACCCCGGCCACGAAGAAGACCGCCGCCGCGAGGAGCATGAGCATTTCCGCGACGTCGCCGAGAAAGCCCTGCATCCGCATCGCCCCGAAGGCCACGTCCGCGAAGAACGTCGCGAACGCTGCGAGCGCGAGCAGAAGACAGGCTCCGCCTGGTCCCGGCATGGTCGATTCTCCCCTTGCGGCGCGCTCTTCCGGCGGCGACGCAAAAATGTAAGCGCTTGCACGAATGAAATGCAAGCGCTTACATCTGATATCTGAAACAATCTGAGGCATAGGAGCCGCTTGCTCCGCCACTCGCCGGAAGGAACCTCGTGCTCGCCGCCTCAACGCTCGCCGACGTCGCCCGGCTCGCCGGCGTCTCGACCGCCACGGTCTCGCGCGTGCTGAACGCGCCGGCGCTGGTGCGTCAGGCGACCCGCGAGCGCGTCGAGGCCGCCGTCGCGGCGCTGGGCTACACGCCGCATTTCGGCGGACGGGCGCTCGCCTCCAACCGCACCAACACCTTCGGCGCGATCATCCCGACCATGGAGAACGCGATCTTCGCGCGCGGCATCCAGGCGATGGAGGAGGAGCTGTCGGAGCGCGGCGTGACGCTGCTCGTAGCCACCTCGCACTACGACGTCGAGGCCGAGGCGCGGAAGGTGCGCGCCCTGCTGGCCCGCGGCGTGGACGCCGTCGCGCTGATCGGCCACTCCCGCCCGCCCGCGACGCTCGAACTGCTCGCCGCGCGCGAGGTGCCGCATCTGCTGCTCTGGGCGACCTCGGAGGCCGCCGGCGCGCCGTTCGTCGGCTTCGACAACCGGGCCGCCGCGCGCCGCATGGCCGAGCTGGTGCTCGACTACGGCCATCGCCGGATCGCCATGCTGTCCGGCCTCACCGCCGCCAACGACCGCGCCGCATCGCGCGTCGCGGGGGTGCGCGATGCGCTGGGCGCCCGCGGCGTCGCCCTCGCTGCGGAAGACCTCTGCGAGATCCCCTACGACCTCGACGCGGCGGCGGCGGCGGCGGCGGCGCTGCTCCGGCGCGCGCCGCGGCCCAGCGTCGTCGTCTGCGGCAACGACGTGCTGGCCGCCGGCGCGCTGATCGGGGCGAAGTCGCTTGGGCTGCGCGTGCCGGCCGACGTCTCGGTGGTGGGCTTCGACGACATCGACCTCGCCGTGGCCGTCGATCCGCCGCTGACGACGATCCGCGTGCCGCACCGGCGGATGGGCCGCGCCGCCGCCAAGATGCTCTGCGCGATGGTCGACGGCGAGACGGTGGAGAGCCGCGCCATCGACGTCGAGCTGATGCTGCGCGGGTCGCTGGGCCGGGCGCCGACCGAGGACTGAGCGCGCGGACCGCGTCGCCGGCTCCCCCGACGCCGCGAGATGCGCCGGCCGCCCGCGGGTCGGCCCGGAAGGCGCGGCGCCGGCGGGCGGTCAGCGGTCGTTCATGCGCGAGATGTCCGATCATGCGCCGCTTCTCGAACCCCGCCGGATTGCGGTCGACGGGCCGCCGTAGCAGGTGTTCGGTCGACGGGAGGACGGCGAGCGGCGCGATGGCCGCCTGCGCGGCCGCCCCGGGGCGGATCAACGGTCGGCGCGCCGCGGTGTCGGCGTCAGCGGCCCCGATCTTGGAGAGGGTCTAACCATGGTTGAGGCGACGACGGCCGACGTGCTGGTGATCGGCGGAGGCATCGCCGGCGTGGGCGCAGGGGCCTTCATGGCGGCGGACGCGCGGGTGATCGTGCTCGAGCGCGAAGCCGCGATCGGCTACCACGCCACCTCGCGCTCGGCGGCCATCTACATCCGCAACTACGGCAACGCGACGCTGCGGGCGCTGAACGCCAGCGCCGAGCCGTTTCTGACCGAGCCCGAGGGAGTGTCGGACAGGTCGCTGCTGTCGCTCCGCGGCGAGCTGATGATCGCGCGCGAAGAGGAGCTCGGCGCGCTCGACGCCTATCTCGACGGCTCCTCCGGCGTCGCGCGGATCACGCCGGAAGAGGCCGTCGCGCTGTTTCCCATCCTGCGGCGCGAGGGTCTGGCCGCGGCGGCCCATGAACCGGCGGCCAGCGACATCGACGTCGACCGGCTGCTTCAGGGGTTCGCGCGGCTGCTGCGCGCCCGGGGCGGGCGGATCGTCGCCGGCGCCGGGGTCGGCGCGCTGAAACGGGCGGGCGGCGCATGGCGGGTCGAGACGACGCAGGGCGTCTTCGACGCGCCGGTGGTCGTGAACGCCGCCGGCGCCTGGGCCGACGCGGTGGCCGGGCTGGCCGGCCTGCGCCCATGCGGGCTGACGCCCTATCGCCGCTCGGCCGCGATCCTGCCGGCGCCGGAGGGCTTCGACGTCTCCCGCTGGCCGCTGCTCGTCGCGGCGTCGGAGACCTTCTACGCCAAGCCCGAGGCCGGCCGGCTCATGGTCTCGCCGGCCGACGAGGACCCCGTCGAACCCCATGACGCCTGGCCCGACGACATGGTGCTGGCGGAGGGCCTGCACCGCTACGAGCAGGCGGTGACGACGCCGGTCACGCGGGTCGAGCGCAGCTGGGCGGGTCTTCGGACCTTCGCGCCGGACCGCACGCCGGTCGTCGGCTTCTCGGCCGAGGCGGAGGGGTTCTTCTGGCTCGCGGGGCAGGGCGGCTACGGCGTGCAGACGTCGCCGGCGCTCTCGCGGCTTGCGGCGGACCTCGTGGCCGGCCGCGCTCCCGGGCTGCCTGAGGCGGTGGTCATGGCTCTCCACCCGGAGCGGCCAGGGCTCGCCGTCTCATAGCGCCCTCCCGGCGCGCGCCCACATCGGCCCCCGCCGGAAAGCCGATGCGTCCGATCACGGCGAAGCCTCGCGCAGCTGCGCAGCCAGCGCCTGCAGGCTCGGGTCCGCCGGGTTGCGGGCCAAGGCCTCGTTCAGCGCCTCCATCGCGCCCGAGACCCCTCGCGCGGCCGCGGCGATGCGAACGATCATCACCCAGGCCTCCACGCGCTGGGGGTCCATGCGCGCCACTTCGCGGAAGGCGGCCTCGGCGGCGGGCGGGTTGCGCATGGTCAGCGCCATGCCGCCTAGCTGAAGATGCGTCTCGGGGAAATCGAGCCGGCTCGACAGGGAGGCGCGCCATTCGCCCAGCGCAGCGTTCAGGTCGGCGGTCATCTCAGCCGGAAGCCGGGCGACAGGCGCGTCGAGCAGCGCGCGCGCAGCCGCGATGCGGACCGAAAGCACGGGGTCGGACAGCGCCGGCAGAACCCGCAAGACGCGCTCCTGCGCCGGGGCCGCGCGCTGGGCGCTCACCGCCGCGGCGCGCACCAGCGGATCGGGGTCCGCGATCAGCGGCGCGGCGCGGGCGGCCAGCGCCGCGTCGCCCGCCGCCTCGCCGAGCCAGAGCGCCGTCGCGCGCGCGACGCCCGGATTGCCGGGGTCGAGCGCCAGCCCGACGAGATCGAAGGCCGCCGCGAGCGGATCGTTCCGCCCGGCGGCGAGAACCTGGCCGTAATGGGGCCTGCGACCGGCGCCGTCCGGCCGCCACGACGCCAGCTGCGCCGCCGCCCAGTCGGCGTCCCGCCCGACATGGCAGTCGGTGCAAGCGTCGGGCGCGCCGGTCTCGGCCGGCAGATCCGGCCGGGGAATGCGGAAGCTGTGGTCGCGCCTGCCGTCCACGCCCATGTAGACGCGCTCGATCATGTGGCAGTTCGCGCAGCGGGCGCCTTCGCCGGCCGGGTCGTGGAAATGATGGGCGGGATCGTCGTAACCGGCGCGAGCCAGCGTCGGGAACTCCGGGTTGCCGGCTGGATTGTGGCACTGGGTGCAGACGGCGTCGCCTTCGGCCTTCAGCTCGGCGGAATGCGCGTCATGGCAGTTCAGGCATCCCACCCCCTGCGCGTACATCTTCGACTGCAGAAACGAGCCGTAGACGTAGACCTCGTCCAGTATCTGGCCGTCGGCGTGGTACAGGCCCGGTCGCAGCAGCGCGAGGGTGTAGGCGTCGTGGAACGGCGTGCCCGGCGTCGGGCTGCCGGCGCCGTGGGCCTCCCTGCGCGCGTGGCAGGAGGCGCATTGCTGGATGGTCGCCTCGGTCGCGTCGAAGCTCATCGTCAGGCCGTATTCGCTCAGCAGCGGCGACATCGGCGCGGCCCTGTCGCCCGTCGCCCATGCGAGATGCGCCGCGCCCGGGCCGTGGCACGCCTCGCAGCCGACGCCGATCTCGGCCTGTTCGGACGCGTAGGCGCGCGTGCGCGGATCGTAGTTCTTCTCGAACCCCGTCGCGTGGCATTCCGCGCAACGGGCGTTCCAGTTCTTGTAGGGCCCGGTCCAGTGAAGCCCGTCGTCGGGCGGCAGGTCCTGATCGGGATAGAGGTGGAACCAGCGGCGGCGCTCCACGTCCCAGACGACGTCGAAACTCTGGATGCGGCCGGGTTCGGTCTCGATGAGATACTGCTGAAGCGGCGCGACGCCGGCGACCGAATGGATGCGGTGGTCGACCTCGCCCCCGTCCACCTCGGTTACAGTGACGAAGTATGCGCCGCTCTCGTTGCGGAAGTGGTACGCGACGCCGCCATGGCGGAACTCCGTCCCGTCGAAGTCGGCGAGCACGGTCTCCGGCGTCGCTTCGGTCCATGCCAGCGCGTGATGGGAGCCGGACCACGCCGCCGCCGCCTCGCCATGGCAATCGGCGCAGGCCGCCGAGCCGACATAGGCGGGCGCTACGCCGCCGGTCCGCTCAGCCGCGCCGGCCGTCGCGCCAAGCAGGAGGGCGACGCCGAGAAGCGCCGCAAGCCGCGCGTTCGCGCGCCTGAAGGCGCCCGGCCTTGCGACGCAGGCGTCGCTCATCGCTCCGACGCCCCGCGCAGGACTATTCGCCGGACCAAACGCGATCCCAGTCCCTGGCCATGTCGACCAGCAGCCAGCCCCGCGCCTCGGCCTCGTCGAGACCTCGGTCGAGTTTGCCGACATGGCTCTCGCGATCATAGGCGAACTCCCGCTCGGCGTCGGTGTGGTGGACGAGCACGCCAAGGCGCGGGCCGTCTCCGGCGGTGGTCCACTCCAGCATCTCGAAATCGCCGTCGGAGTTGCCGACGGCGATGATCGGCCGCCGCCCGATGCGGCCTTCGATCGCGATGGGCTTTCCCGCCTTGTCGTCGACGAAGAAGACCCCCGGATCCTTCATGACGGTGGGGACGCCCTCGACCGACGCGTAGCTGGCGTTGCCCATGGAGCCCACGACGTTCTCGGGCGGCACGTTGTAGGCGTCGACCGAGAAGGCGCGGATGAAGTGCACGCCGCCGCCCGAGACTATGTAGGTCGAAAACCCCTCGTCGCGCAGGTAGGCGAGCATCTCCAGCATCGGCTGATAGGTCATGCCGTCATAGGCCATGCCGGTCTGCGGATGCCGCGCCTCAGCCAGCCACGCGCGCGCCTCGTCCATGAACGCCTCGGTCGAGAGGCCCGAATGCGTCGTGGACACGATCTCGAGCAGCCCCTTCTCGCCGGCCGCGGCGACTGTCTCCATGTCGCCGGCCGCCCCGGCGCGGAGCGCATCGCTCGTCAGGATAGAAGGGTCGGCTTCGGCCATCTCGCGCAGCCGGTCGAGGGCGAACAGGAACTGGAAATAGACGGGCTTCTCGGCCCACAGCGTGCCGTCGTTGTCGAAGACCGCGATGCGGGCCTCGGGCGTCACATAGTCCGACGAGCCGGGC
>CAYGUQ010000057.1:0-13537 GCA_964352995.1 uncultured Rhodobacterales bacterium | reverse complement strand
GGCGGGCGCGCCCGCCATTCTGGCCGACGGCGCGCTTCTGGTCGCGATCCTCAAGCAGGCGCGGCGCGACGGCGCGCCCGCCTGCGAGGCGGCGCTGCCCCGCGCGCTCTCCTTCGACCGGCCCGCGCCGGCGGTGCCGGCCTGTAACGCGGCGGGGTCAGAGCCCGCTCGCTTCGCGCTGAATCTTGCCGCCATGCGGCTGGGCGGGTCCGCAGCCGCGGGCGCGCCGTCCGGCCCCGAGAACGTCTCGCCGCCGTCGCCACGTCTCGATCTGGTCCCGATCGACTACAGCCTTCCCCCGCAGCGCCAGCCCGTCGACGAGCCGATGGCGCGGATGCGCGTCAGCGTCGGACAAGAGGTCGGCCGCGATCTCTACGTCACCTATCGTCTAAGCGAGCTGGTGCGCAGAGATCCCGCGGGCGGCTTCGCCCTGCCGCTGGGCGCCGGCGCCGGCGCCGTCATCGTCGTGGCCTCCAGCGACCCGCTCGCCGCCGACTGGCGCACGACGCCGCTCGGCCTGATGTCTGGCGGCGAGATTCTCGTGAACGCCGTGCAGACCTATCGCTCGATCGCCGATCTGGATCACGTCATCGCCAGCGGCAAATTCAGCTTCTTGAAGCTTTTGAAAAAGTTCGGCGTAAAGATCGCCTATGTCCTCGCGGTTGCATTGACGTTCTCAACATTGATCGTCGCTCGGCATCGCCTCAGGCGGCTCTTGTTTCGCAATGCCGCAGACAACTGGCTCGTGACGCTTCCTTTCGGTCTGATCACGTTTTCGGCGATCATGGTCTTCACGCTGGTCGTCGTGTTTGGCGTCATCTTCGTCGCCACCTCACAGTTTCTCGGCCGTCCCGAATACGGCGACTATGTCTTTCCGCTCACCGCCATCTTCGTCGAGGCCATCGTGGTGAAGACGCAGGTCCACATCCATGCGGTCGAACATCGGATCACCACCGGACTTGCATTTGCGAAAAACTGGTTGCGAGCAACGATCAGAAATTCGTGACGCTCGCTCAGTGTTCCCCAGCGAATTAAAGGCCGTTTTAAACCCGCGTGTCATGCAGCCTGGCTGCTGTCAACGTATGGACCGCTTCGTCTGCAAAAGGGTTGAGCATTCGGCCTCTCAGTCTGCGTCAAGGTATCCTGTGCTGTGATGGCGTGGACAGCCTCGCCCTTTGGCTCGTTCGCTCGGTACGGTGACCGTCGATGATGGCGTCACAGCACTTGACTCTGATGATGTAACCGCCCCCCAACGGCTTCGACGACCCTCAACGCTTTACGTCTTCCAGGCATGTTGGACCTTGGGTCGGCCTCACGCCGTCGCGCAACCATTCCGGCGAGCGCAACGTCGCCGGCGGGATCACCAAGGCCAGCGACGTCAACCTGCGCCGCGCGCTGTGTCAGGCCGCCACCGTCATGATGCACCGCGGGCGATCGACATGGCTGAGAACATGGGCGGCGTGGCCCGGCGTCGTGGCAGAAAACGCGCCATGGTGGCCCTTGCGCGGAGCATCGGCGTCATTCTCCAGCGCATGTGGTGCGACGGCGTCAACTTCGAGGCGGAGGCGCCCCCAGCGCCGCACGCCGCAAGAGACGCTGACGCTCTTACTTCGCCCACCAGACGATAGGGCGTCGCGGTCCCCCCAGGGACGTGGTTCCAATGACGCCGTGGTCTGGACTGTCGCCGAGCGCCAGCGCCGAGCACGCCAATGAGATGGGCGCATCGGAATCGCATCGAACCAGCATCATGTCGGCAGCCCGCGCGCTGACCACGGACCGAAGCATGCACCGGGGGACGATCTCATAAAGCGGCCACGCCGAACACGGGCGGTGACACCTGATCCCGAGCGAACCGCACTTCTGCGGCCGAGTTCCTGCTCGAAAACGCGCTTGACGGGACCAAACCCGTCACCGAAGTCCTGACCCTAATCGTCAGTGCCGACGACCCGGATGACGTCGCCTCCGACGCGATCAGGAGGGAGGCCGACAACACCAGCCGGCCAGCGAGGCCTAAAAGCGACAGGATCGTCGCGGGCGCGGCGCGCGGCAGCAGCGGCTGAAGCGCAGCCAGAAAGTAAGGGCGGGAAAGCGCGTCGGGGATCATGCGCAGAAGCAACAGCGCAGCGCCCAGCCCCTCGTTGGCGAAAGCGAGCGCGCCGCACAGCGCGAGCTGCAGGCCGAACGCCTGCAGCAGGACGCCGACCAAGCCGCACCAGCGGCGGACGTTGGGGGCCACGAGCGATGCGGCCAACGAGATCGCCATCATCGCCGCGGTCACCGCTCCGCTGACGGCAGGCGCTTCCGCGGCGAGCTCCACCTCATCCAACGGTGCGAGGATGAGCGGCTGCCCGAAGACGAACGGAACGTGGCTGAATGCGTACATCGCTACGCCGAGGGCGAGGAGCCACAGCGTTGCCCGGCTCGAGAGCGCATTGAGGAGCATCCGCGCCCGCGCGGAATCCCCCACCTCCGCGCTGGTCGCCTCGGCATCTGTCGGTTCGACGAAACGCAGGGCGATGGCGAGCGACGTCGCGAAGGCCACCGCGCCGGCGATGAAGGGCAGCCCCGGATCGATCTGCGCCATCAGCCCGCCCGTGACCGCGGACAGCATCAGCGCTGCGAACATCGCGCGCCACGCCCTTAACTCCATTCGCTCCGTCTCTTCTGCGCGACCGCGGTTCGCGAGCGACTCGAACAGGAACGCGCTGTCGGTTCCCGACATTAGCGCCGCGCTGGCGCCGAGCAGGATTTGCCTCGCCGCAAACAGGCTGAAGCCGTCGCCGAAGGCCAACGCCCCGGCGCCCGCCGCGCCCGCAAGCGCCGCCGCCAGCAACGTGGCGCGCCGCCCGTAACGGTCGGAGAGATTGCCGAACGGCGCCTCGAGCAATGTCGTCGCAAGGTCATAGAGCACGTAGAGGAGGGTGGCCTCCGCTGGCGAGAGCGCCGCCTGAATACAAAAGCAACCAGAGCGACTGCCAGAAAACGTTGCTCATCATGCCCCCCGTCACACGGGAAGTTTCATTCAGGCCGGCGAGGCGACCGCAAGCCAACTAATGGGTCTTGATTCTACGGGCCGACGTCAAGTCAGCGCAACCCAGCATCGGCGACGCACGTGGCGCGTTGGTTCAATACTCACGGCGGCTGCGCGCGCTATCGGAGGGGGTCCTCAGCCCGGAGCATCCGATGCGCCTGATCGTCAACGACGCCGAACATCTGCTGCCAGCCGCCCTAGCCGACGACCGGTTGCTGCACGTGCTGCGTGAGGAGCTTGGTCTCGTCGGCGCGAAGTACGGCTGCGGCGTGGGCGACTGCGGCGCCTGCGCCGTGCTGGTGGACGGCGAGCCCGTGCGCAGTTGCCTAGTCACCGCCGCCGATGTCGACGGACGCCGGGTGACGACCGTCGAGGGGCTCGCCCGCAACGGCGCGAATCATCCGGTGCAGGCGGCGTGGCTTGCGCTGTCGGTGGCGCAGTGCGGCTATTGCCAGGCCGGCCAGATCATCGCCGCGGTCGCCCTTTTGGCGCGCGACCCGCGCCCCGACGACGCTGCGATCACGGCGGCGATGGAGGGGCACCTCTGTCGCTGCGGAACCTATGGACGCATTCGTGCGGCGATCCGCCATGCGGTGGGCCGAGCGTGATGGACCGTCGCGGGTTCCTCGCCGGCGCGCTGGGCGCAGGCGTCGCCGGCTGCGCCTTCGTCCCGGTGATCCCGGCCCGGCCGAGCGTTGACGCCGCCGCTGCGGCGGGCTGGATCGCCTTTCGCAACGGCGCCTACGTGCTGATCCTGCCCCGCGCCGAGATGGGTCAGGGCGTGGCGGACGGCCTGAAGGCGGTGGCCTGCGCCGAGCTCAGCGCCGCATGGGACGCGGTGCGCATCGAGCCGCAGGACACTGAGGCGATGGCGCCAGTGGCGGCGACGGTCGGCAGCGTCTCGGTCAAGGACTACGCCATCCCGCTGGCGCAGGCCTGCGCCGCCCTGCGCGACGCGGTGGCGGCGGGCGGGGCGGAAGGGCCGGTCCGCGTGGCGGAGCGCCCAGTTGCGACCCTGCGCGCATTCTCGGGGCAGCTTTCCCCGCCGCCGCGCCGCGACGCGCACGCCGCCATCGTCACCGGCGCGCCGCTGTTCGCCGCCGACCTGAGACTGCCCGGCATGCTGCACGGCCGCGTCCTGCGCGCACCCGCCTCGCCCGAGGCGCGCTCGGCGCCGGCGACATGGGACTTGGCGGCGGCGCAGGCAGTCCCCGGCTTTGTCGCGGTGGTGGAGGATGAGGCGCTGGCCTTCGGTCGCGGACAAGGCCTCGGCGTCGTCGCGCGCAGCCCGGGCGCGCTGGAACGCGCGGTCGCGGCGCTGGCCGTGACGTGGCGGATCGAGGACACGCCGCGCCAGGACATCGCCGCGGCGCTCGACGCCGACCGACGGCTGGCGGGTGGGCGGCTGCCGCAGCGCCTCCGCGCCGACCGCATCGATGACACGGCGCCCTGGGACGTCGACCTGCGGTTGGACGTGGAAGCCGCCGCGCATGGCGCAATCGAGCCGCGCGCCGCGGTCGCCTGCGTGGACCGCGGCGGCGTCGAGGTCTGGACCGGCTCGCAGGACGTCTTCTATGTGCGCGACGTGCTGCGCCGGGCGCTCGGGCGGCGCGAGGTGCGCGTCCACGGCTGGCGAATCGGCGGCGGCTTCGGCGGGCGGACGATCTGCACCGTCGAGAACGAAGCCGCCGTGCTGGCGCGCGCTACGGCGGCGCCGGTCAAGGTGCAGTGGACCCGCGCGCAGGAACTAATGCAGGGCTTCCACCGCCCGCCGGTCGCGCATCGCGTGCGCGTCAGGCTGAGCGAAGGCCGCATCGCGGACTGGTCGCACGGCTTTGTCTCCGGCCATGTGCTTTTCACCAGCGCGGTGCTCCCGGTGTGGCTGCAGGCCGTCACCGACCTCGCCGCCGGCGACGCCGGAGCGGCGCGCGGCGCGATCCCGCCTTACGCACTTCCGCGCGCGCGCATCGATCACGATCTGGTGCGGCTGCCGGTCCATACCGGCCCTTGGCGGGGCCTCGGGGCCGGGCCGAACGCGCTGGCGGTGGAAATGACCATGGACGCCGCGGCCGCGGCGGCGGGCGCCGATCCGCTCGCGTTCCGTCTGGCCCATGTCGAGGATCCGAGGCTGGCGGCGGTGCTGCTGCGGGTGGCCGACATGGCCGGCTGGCCGGCGCCGCCGGCGCAGCGGCGGGGCGCGCGCGTGGGCCGGGGCCTCGCTTGCGGCTTCTACAAGGGGGAGAGCTACGCCGCCGTGGTCGCGGACGTCGCAGTGGACGACAGTGGGCGCGTCAAAGTCACGGGACTGTGGTGTGCGCATGAGTGCGGCATGGTGATCGACCCCGACCAGGTCGCGGCGCAATGCGAGGGCAACATGATCTGGAGCCTCGGCCTCGTGCTATCGGACCGGCTTCCAGTGACGGGCGGAGTTGTGACGGCGGAGAGCTTCGCCGAGGCGCCGATCCCGACCATGGCCGACGCGCCGCCGATGGCGGTGGCGCTGGTCACATCGGACGCGGCGCCGACCGGCGCCGGCGAGACCGCCATGATCGCGGCGCCCGGCGCCATCGCCAACGCCGTGGCGGCGGCGACCGGCGTGCGCGCGGCCCGCTTTCCCATCGACGCCGACGTCTTGCGGATCGCATGACATGCAGGACTTCGCCGCCGCCGCGATGATGCGCCTGGTGGCGGCGGGCCTCGCGCGGCAGGGGATCGCGCCGCCGCCGTTGCCTGCTCGCGGTCCCCACGTGCCGCTGTCGGCCAAGCGCGTCGCGCTGGCGCAGATCGCGGCCGCACAGGGCCGGCGGGCGCTGCTGGGGATCGCCGACGCGCTGCCCGAAATGCCGCCCGAACCCGCGCTGCGCGTCATGCGGCTGGCGCGCGGCCCGGCGGACCTGCTCGCGCGCTGGACGCGACTGGAAGGGTTCGTGCATTCCCGCCATCGAGTCGCGTGGCGCGACGACGGACCGGCGGGGATCGCGCTGTCGCACCGTTCGACGCGCGACGACGCGCCGCCGACGGCGGAGGAAAGCCTGCTGGTGTTCGCCGTGCTCAGCGTGCTTGCCGAGTCGCTCGGCTTGGTGGCGGCCGGACCGGACGGCGCCGAGCCCTGGCGCCTGCACGGGCGCTGGACCGAGGCTGCGGGCCGCGGGGCGGCGCCCGACTGGCGGCTTCAGGTGACGCCTGCGCCGCCCGCGCCCCGGCCGGCGCGATCGCCGGGCGGCATCGCTGATGCGTGCAGGGCGCTGGTCGCAGCGGACCCGGCCGGTCGCTGGACCGTCGGGCTGCTGTCGGACGTGCTCGGCATCGCGCCGCGGACGCTGCAGCGCCGCCTCGCCGCCGAAGGCTCCAGCTTCTCGACAATCTTGACGAGCGCGCGTGTCGACGCCGCCGCGTCCATGCTGGACAGCGGGACGACGCGCCTTGCAGAAGTGGCCTTCGCCAGCGGCTTTGCCGATCAGGCCCACCTTACGAGGGCCTTCCGCCATAGCGCCGCGCTGACGCCGGCCGCTTACCGGGTCCTGTTCATGTCTGCGGATCGTTGAGGCGACGCGCCGGTCTGGGCTATGCTGATACCCCTCGGGTATGAAATTTCCTCCCATTCGGTCTTGTACCGCGACCATGCGCGCGGCGCACTCACGGCTCGAGCCGAACGAAATCGAGGACCGACGCCGTAGCCCTCAGCGACCGTATCGAAACCTTCGTCGTCGACGTGCCCGACCGTCCACCAGGAAGCGCTGGCCGATAGGCGTTCTTGTATTCGCGGCGATGGAGCTTGTTCCAGCGGATCGACCTGAGGTCGGTAACGTCTATGAGGCACTCTGCCGTGGACAAGAGCGCTAGGGTAATAAAACTAGCTCTTTCATTCAGTGGCCTTAGTATCCTCAGTCATCAATCCAGGAAATAGGTTCACAAATAGCAACTTCATGCCATGGCATGAGTGAAGCAATATGTGGATATTAATCCATCACTGATTTTTTCGCGAGGATCTAAACTGAGGCGAGTGCCGAGGCATCTTGCCCATGTTTCGCTCTGGGCTTTTCGGTCGAGCGGACGCTATTTAGGATAGTCGTGACCCTCGCGCGAGCGGTCGTCCATGGCGGTCCGCCCAATGCCCTGCGACCGGCCGGAACCGGGAGCGGGCCACCTTCAATGGCTGGGCTGGCGGGAGTGGCGGTCGACGCCCGGTCCCTTGCGCCTGCTCGATCAGGCCCTGTCATGCAGGCAGCCGGTAGATCGTCGCCGTTCACGTGAGGCTCAAGACCGCCATCAGGATCAAGGTTGCAGCGCGCGCGAGGTCTGCATGAACGGCCGGGCCGCCATAGTGCGACGCGGACCGCCAGACACCTACCAGCGCGACGGCGTTGTATGGCAGCGACCCCCCGTAACCGAGCAGGAGGGCGACCCAAGGCCAGTCTTGCATGATCATGATGACGAAGAGCACGCTCGTCGTAGCGTTGACGAAAAGGCCGACCGTAACCGCCCATGTCCAGAAGGCGTCCGAAAGGGGGAATTCGCCCCGCCATAGGGTTCGAAGTGTCGACACGTCTCGACTATAGACCATCCTTCAAGACTTGCGGCGCCATCTGATAAGGAAGCACACCGAACCTCGAGCCCGTCATGCGCCGTCGAGAGGCGGCGGACGAGGGAGCGACCGCCGCTCGCGCAAGCGGCCCTCTCCCGCAATCTCGCTCTGGCCCGGAGACTGTTCGACTGCGGGGGAACGGACGTTGCAACTTCCGAGGGCTGCGGCCATTCAGGAGCCATGAACCAGGCTCCTCGGTCGATAGCGTCCCCCCAGTTGGCGAGCCTCGGCTGGTGCCCGTTCTTTTCCGGACAACTGAAGACTGCCGACGACGCCATGATCCCTGTGCGCGTCTCGGTCGTGCATCGCTCCCGCCTGCTTGCCGAAACGGGAACCGGCGCGGTTGCGCTCGGCTTTCAGGGCGGCGTCATGGATTTCGCTGTGGGAGACTGGGTTCTTATGGATCCCGGCGCCCGGACCGCCGTGCGTCGGCTCGACCGCAGGACGCTGCTGCGTCGCCGGACCGAAAGCGCCCATGTCCCACAGCTGATCGCAGCGAATGTCGATACGCTGTTCATCGTGACGTCATGCAATGACGACTTCAACGAGGCCCGGCTGGAGCGGTACCTCGCGTTTGCGAACGAGGCCGGGGTCGAGCCGGTGATCGTCCTCACAAAGGTCGATCAGGCGTCGGACGTGCAGCTCTATCGTGCGCAGGCCGAGGCCCTGCAGCGCGACCTTTGCGTCGTCGCGCTGAACGCCAAGGCTCCGGTAGCCGCAGTCGCGCTGTCGCCATGGTGCGGGCCGGGCCGGACCGTCGCTCTTGTCGGCTCATCCGGTGTGGGCAAGTCGACGCTGCTGAACACGCTCGCCGACAAGACGGCGGAGGCGGCGCAGGCGACCGGGGGCGTTCGCGAGCATGATGCGAAGGGGCGCCATACGACCACCGCCCGCTCCCTGCACGCGATCGCGGGGGGCGGCTGGGTGATCGACACGCCGGGGATGCGGACATTGCACATCGGCGATACCGCTGTCGGTCTGGAGATCCTGTTCGCCGAGATCACTGAACTGGCTCCGGAGTGCCGGTTCAACGACTGCACCCACGCCCATGAACCGGGCTGCGCGGTCAGGGCTGCGGTGGCCGCCGGCGACGTGCCGACCGAACGCCTGGACCGCTGGCGCAAGCTGCATGGTGAAAACCAGGCCAACACCACCGTCGAGTCCGGCCCCCGCGGCAACAAGAGCGCGGTCACGCCCAGACGACGCCATTGACCAGAGCAGCCGAGGCGATGCCTCGCGGACATCTCGCTGACGCACCACCTTGAGCGGAGGCCCCTCATCGCTCTTTGCCTATTCTTGATCGGAGGCTCTAAAGGTCACTTCCGGACCGATTGCCGGGCGGTACTGCGCCAGCCTGTCGATGACGGCATGCAGCGCCAGCGCTCGGGCGCTTCGCGAATGGCAGCTCGTCGCCTGCCCTCCTTGAAGCCATGACCAGCGGCTTCCGGGAGAAAGCTCATCGCCGTCTGGGAATGCGCCGCGTGCTCCCCAGATGTTAACCGCCTCCGACAGCGCCAGTGCGTCCTCCACGTCGACGCCAAGATTTCGCTCGTCCCGTCGTCTTTTCTTCAGAGGGCTGACGTTCGATCCTGAAGCCCGTCGCCGAAGTATCCCGACGTCCGGATATCGGTCAGAAGATCGGCTTCCTGGGGCGACCAGCCGAGCTGAGCCCGCGTCCTCGTGCTGGACGTGGGCTGGTCTATCGAGGCGAAGCGGAAGAACCAGTCGAAATGCGCGCGCGCCGCGTCGGCGTCGAGCGAGACGCAGGGGAGGCCGAGGCCATCTGCGATCGCCTCGGCGATCGCTCGGAACGGAACGCCCTCTTCCGCAACAGCGTGCCAGGTTTCCGCCTCCGCGCCCCGTTCGACGGCCAAGCGGAAGGCGCGGGCGGCGTCCGCGACATGAACCGCAGGCCAGAGGTTCCCCCCCTCGCCGATACACGCCGACCGGCCCGTTCGCCTCGCGATGTCGATCAGCATCGGCACGAAAGCGCGATCGCCGGGGCCGTGGACCGACGGCGGCAGCCGCATGACGCCGGTCGGGACGCCGCGTGCAGAAAGCGCCCCAGCCGCCGCCTCGGAAGCCCTCGGATAGGCCTCCGACGGCGGAAAGGCGCGATTGCTTTCGGCAGCCACGCGGTCTGCCGCATTGAGGAAAGCGGCGCCGGCGGTGACGATCAAGGGCTTGCCGGAGTCGCCGACCGACGCGCCAAGGAGCTCGATGGCGGCGCGATCCATGGCGCAGGCCTCGGCGAAGCGCGTGAAGTCGTGCAGAAAGCCCGTGTGGACGATGGCGTCGCACGGCTCGACGCCCTTGCGAAGCGCTGTAGGATCCGCGAGGTCGCCCTGGATCGCCCGAGCGCCTGCCCGCTCCAGCGCCGCCGCGCTGCGCGCTGACCGGGCGAGGCCAAGAACGCGATGGCCATGGGCCAGCAGCTCCTGCGTGATGGCGGCGCCGACGAAGCCTGTCGCACCTGTGATGAAGACGTTCATGACGGCTCTCTCTGTTGCAGGCTGAGAGACTGTCGATCATTCTCTCCCTGTTAAAGACGGGAGTTTATCGGGGTATGACTGCTCACAGGCTTGCCGTGGACGGCGGCGCCAACCGGCTCGGCGCCTTCCTGACGGACCGCCGTCGACGCATGGACGCCGCCGCGCTGGGGTTCGGCGGGCGACGGCGTACGCCTGGGCTGCGGCGCGAAGAGGTCGCGCAGCGCGCCTGCATCAGCGCGACCTGGTACACTTGGCTGGAGCAAGGCCGGGGCGGGCCGCCCTCGCAGCGGGTGCTCGACAGTCTGGCCGACGCGCTGATGCTCACGCCCGCAGAGCGTGAGCATCTGTTCCTCATCGGGCTCGGGCATCCGCCCAAGGCGCAGGCGCTTCCGCGCGAGGGCGTTTCAGCCCGCCTGCGTCGGCTCCTTGACGCGTTGCCGAACATTCCCGCCACGATCGTCACCGCGGCTTGGGACGTGGTGGCATGGAACCGCCCCGCCTGTCTGGCCCTGACGGACTATGACGCCCTGCCGCCCGACGAGCGGAACGTGATGCGGCGGATGTTCCTCGATCCGGCCACCCGCGCGGCGCAGCCGGACTGGGAGGACGTCGCGCGGTTCATCGTGGCGAGCTTCCGCGCAGGGACCGAGCGCACGGGCGAAGACGCAAGGGCCGCCGATCTCGTGACGGAGCTTTCGGAGCGGAGCCCTGAATTCCGACGCTTGTGGAAAGCGATCGAAGTCCGGTCGACCGGCGAGGGCGTGAAGCGCATTCGCCATCCCGTCGCAGGGGAGATCAACCTCGAGTTCTCGTCTTTCGCAGTCGACGGCCGGCCTGATCTCAGGCTGATCGTCTACAATCCCGCGGCCCCCGAGGATGCGCGCAAGCTGAGCGCCCTGAGCGCGCGAGGCGGCGGCGTTTGAACGCAGATGGAAGCGCAATTCTCAATCCCGCATCGAGCGATCGCTGCTGTCGGCGCGACGCGCAGTCACCTGGACGGCCGTTCACAGCGGCGTGCAGTCTGCCCAACGACCGGCCGGAACCGGGAACGCCTCAGCGCTGTCAGATCGCCGCGCCGGCCACTTGGCGGTGCTCACGACGGTCGCGCGACCGGCCGCCTACCTCGGCCTACCATCCCCCCGCGACCGGCAGTTTCCGGGAGAAACAGAAACGATTAGATCTTGAGCCCAAAAAAATGTTTTTCAGAGGCGGGGTTCTACGTGCGATCATCACACCCGTGCACCCTTGGGTGCTCAGCACATCCGCAACCGTCAGCTCCATTATATACGGGCCGCGAAAGCATTGACTAGAGAACATCAGAGGACGTTTGGTGGAAAGTAGCATAACTCTACCGCCACGATGCTTGCGCAGGTCCCCGCGGAAAGCAAGACCGGATCAGCGCACACGCCCCCTCTGGTCCCCAGCCGGAGCGCCCGACACAGGGCGACGGGAAGGAGTTGCGCAGTAAGCGGCCGTTCGCGGTCTCAGGGCCGACGCGAACAACTCGGGCGGCGCGATGCGCCTTTCCCGCCGATCGCAGCCTGGGGGCGACTCGCGCAGGAGCCGTTGTTCGTCGCTTCAAGGCGGCGCGGCCGGTCGGGCAGCGCCATGAACTGTGTACAAGCGCCGAAGTGTGCCCCCCAGCGTCAATGAGATATCAACGTCGTACGGTGCCGATCGGCGTTAGGACGCCGCGCCGATCCACACCCCTAAATCCGCGTCGGCTACTCCGGGGTCGGCTTCACGGCGAAGCGGATCTCGTCGGACTTGAAGCCGAGCGCCTTCGGGCGGATCACCCCCGGCAGCGCGGCGACGTCGTAGAGTTCCTCGACGACGCCTTCGATCAGAAGCCGGTGCTCGACGTCGCCGGTGCGCAGGTTGACGACGGCGAGATGGCAGGCCGGCTCCACACCCTCTCGCTCCAGTCGCTCGTTCAGGGGCAGCCCCTCGAAGGTGCGGTTCTCGCGCGGGCGCGACACGCCGATCACCGCCCAGTCGCCGATGAAGGCGACGCCGCGCGCGAAGCCTTGCAGGAAGCAGACCGGCTCGAACCGGCCCGTTGCGAGGTCGACATGGCCGAACTCGCCCGTGCCGGACTGGATCAGCCACAGCCGCCCCGCGTGCAGCCGGGGCGAATGCGGCATCGACAGGCCGGTCGCGACCGGCTCGCCGCTCGCGACGTCGATCACCTGGCCGCCAGCCCGGCGGTGCTCACGCCAGCCCTCGGCGACGTTGCTCGCGCCGACGATAGTGGCGTATGCGGCGCGGCCCTCGGCCATGGCGAAGCCGTTCAGGTGGCATCGGTCCTCGGCGGCGAGGCGGTCGACGAAGGGCGGCCGCCAGAGCGGC
The DNA here is from genome assembly GCA_964352995.1 of uncultured Rhodobacterales bacterium. GTDB lineage: Bacteria > Pseudomonadota > Alphaproteobacteria > Rhodobacterales > Rhodobacteraceae > Rubrimonas. Next base: position 1,080 of record CAYGUQ010000057.1, on the reverse strand, counting down.
GTGAAGCTGCCGCGCTCGGAGAGGGTGGCGAGGCAGTTGAAGCGGGTGGCGGCGAAGACGGGCCGGCCGTCCGCGCCGACATGGATGTCGTGGATGTCGATGTCGCCGGTGGTGTGGCCGACGACGGGGACGTAGAGCGCGTCGAAGCCGTCGCGCGTCTCGCCCGGCTCGAGGAAGTTCTCGAAGCGCCAGAGCTGGTGCAGCGAGGCCATCCAGAGCGCGCCGCCCGGCCCCGTCCCTAGCCCCATGCAGCGCGAGAAGCTGCGCTCGTAGATCGACAGGCCGCCGTCGGGCTTCACGCCGATCAGGAACAGCTTGCCCGCTTGATAGGTGGTGAAGGCGAGGCTCGCGCTCGCCGCCGCGAGCCAGGGCGCGAACAGGCGCGAGCCGGTGAGAGAGAGGCGCGGCGCGTCCGTCATCGGCGGGCTCCTTGGCTATGGCGGGGCCTGCGCCCGTTCTTTGACAGGGGAAGCGAAAGGCTGGCGACAACCTGGAATTGTAACACGAATTTTTCGCTTGCGGGTCTGACGGTCACAGTTCACTGCTCGAGTTAACAGAGTGTATACTTGACGCATAGGCCGCCTGCGCGGCGACAGATGATTGGGGGGGAAGACGCATGGCGCTCAGGTTCGACCAGCTCGACGGGACCAACGGCTTCCGCCTCGACGGCGCGGCGGCCTCTGACCAGAGCGGCTACTCGGTCTCCTCGGCGGGGGACGTGAACGGCGACGGCTTCGACGACCTGATTGTTGGGGCCCCGTTCGCCGACCCCTCGGGCCGCGGGAACGCCGGCAGCTCCTACGTGGTGTTCGGCGGCGCGGGCGTCTTCGCGTCGGCGGTCGACCTCGCGTCGCTGAACGGGACGACCGGCTTCCGCCTCGACGGCGCGGCGGACAATGACCGGAGCGGCCGTTCGGTCTCCTCGGCGGGGGACGTTAACGGCGACGGCTTCGACGACCTGATCGTTGGGGCCGATCGCGCCGACCCCTCGGGCCGCTCCTACGCCGGCAGCTCCTACGTGGTGTTCGGTGGCGCGGGCGGCTTCGCGTCGACGATCGACCTCGCGTTGCTGAACGGGAC
>CAYGUQ010000056.1:0-14003 GCA_964352995.1 uncultured Rhodobacterales bacterium | reverse complement strand
GACCGGGATTGACCTCGACCGGCTCGCCGAGGCCGAGGCGCTGGCGACGCGCATCCGCTGAGCCGCGCGGCTGGCGGTTCCCTCCGCGGCGCGGCCGGCGCAGGGTGCGGGGGCCGACGCCCCTTGAAAGGAACGCCATGGAAAGCCTGACTTCGGCCGCGGATGCGGTGCTCGCCCGCGTCGCGAGCGGCCCTCTGCGCGCGCCCGGGGTCGCCGCCATGGCGACCGACCGGAACGGCCTGCTCTACGAGGGCGCGGCCGGGCTGCGCCGCATCGACGCCGAGGCGCCGTTCGCCACCGACACCGTCTGCGCCATCTACTCGACCACCAAGGCGGTCGCCGCCACCGCGGCGCTGCAGCTGGTGGAGGAGGGGCGGCTCGACCTCGACGCGCCGGCGAAGACCTATCTTCCCGAGCTTGGCGCGCTTCAGGTGCTAGAGGGTTTCGACGCTGCGGGCGCGCCGCGGCTGCGCCCGCCGCGGCGCGACGTCACCACGCGGATGCTGCTGCTGCACACCTCGGGGTTCGGCTACCCCACCTTCAACGAGGCCTATCTGCGGCTGGTGCGCGAATGCGGCTGGCCGGAAGTGGCGACGGCGACCCGCGCCGCCTTCCGCCTGCCGCTGCTCTTCGACCCCGGCGAGGGCTGGGAGTACGGCGTCGGGCTCGACTGGGCTGGCATGGTGGTCGAGGCCGTCGCCGGCGCGCGGCTGGGCGCGGTGCTGGCCGAGCGGGTCTTCGCGCCCTGCGGCATGACCTCCACGGCCTTCACGCCGACGCCGGACATGCTGGAGCGCCGCGCAAGCCTCCATCAGCGCCGGCCCGACGGAAGCCTCAAGCCGCTCGACGTCGCGCCGCTGGAGAACCCCGAGGTCCATATGGGCGGCGGCGGCCTATACGGCACGGCGGCGGACTACATCCGCTTCATCCGCATGTGGCTCAACGACGGGATGGGCGACGAAGGCCGCGTGCTGCGGCCGGAGACGGTGGCGATGGCGGCGCGGAACGGCCTCGGCGACCAGCGGATCAGGGCGTTGCCGGCCGTCATCCCCTCGCTGACGCGGGAGGCGGAGTTCTTTCCCGGCCTGCCCAAGAGCTGGGGCCTGAGCTTCATGATCAACGACGCGCCCGCGCCGACCGGCCGGCCCGCCGGCGCGCTGGCCTGGGCGGGGCTGGCGAACCTCTACTACTGGATCGACCGGGAGAACGGCGTCGGCGGCTTCTGGGCGACGCAGCTCTTCCCGTTCTTCGACCCGACCGCGCTGCAGGGCTTTCTCGACTTCGAGAGCGCCGTCTACGGCGCCGTCGCAAGGCGCGGCGCGGCCTGATCCCAGGGCCGCGCCGGGCGCCGCGCCTCAGCGCCCGCGGATGCGGGGGTCGAGCGCGTCGCGCAGCCCGTCGCCGATGAAGTTGACGCTCAGCACCGTCAGCGAGATCGCCAGCCCCGGCCAGATCACGCGGCCCGGCGTCAGCGTCAGGAAATCCTTGCCGTCGTAGAGCAGCCGGCCCCAGGTCGGGAAATCGGGCGGGAAGCCGAGGCCGAGAAAGCTGAGCGAACTCTCGGTGATGATGGCGTTGGCGATGCCGATGGTGGCCGACACCATGATCGGCGAGAGCACGTTGGGCAGAAGATGCCGCGTGATGATGCGCCGCTCGCGCGTACCGATGCTCTTGGCGGCGAGGACGAACTCCCGCTCCTTGATCGCCAGCACCTCGCCGCGGACGATGCGCGCCGTCTGCATCCATGAGGTGATGCCGATCACGATCACGATCAGCAGGAATATCCCCCCCTCAGGCCCGAAGGCGGCGCGCAGCGTCTCGCGGAACAGCAGGATGATGACGAGCAGCAGCGGCAGGATCGGCAGGGCGAGGAAGAGGTCGGTCAGCCGCATCAGCGCGCCGTCGAGCAGCTTGAAGTAGCCCGCCAGCACGCCGATGAAGGTGCCGAGCGCGATGGAGATCGCCATCGCCGCGATGCCGACGGCGAGCGAGGTCTGGCCGCCGGCCATCACCTGCGCGGCGATGTCCCTCCCGACATTGTCGGTGCCGAAGGGGTGCTCCCAGGACGGCGGCGCGTTGCGCGCCCGCAGGTCGAGATACTGCGGGTCGACGCTGTGGATCAGCGGCCCGACGAACACCGCCAGCAGGATGAAGCCGAAGACGGCGACGCCGGCCATGGCGCCGCGATGGGCCCGGAACTGCCGCCACACGTCTCCCCACAGCGAGCGGTGGCGCGACTGCGCGACGGGCGCGGCGCCGGCGGTCGCGTCAGTCATAGCGGATCCTCGGGTCCAGGATGCCGTAGAGCAGGTCGGCGATCAGGTTGAAGAGCACGATCAGGATCGCGAAGATGAAGGTGAGGGTCTGCACCAGCGGGATGTCGGCGCTCTCAATGCCGACGATCAGCAGCGCGCCGATGCCGTTCACGCGGAAGATCTGCTCGGTGATGATGGCGCCGCCGAAGATGGTCGGCACGCCGAGCGCGATGACCGTCACCACCGGGATCAGCGAGTTGCGCAGCACGTGCAGCAGAACCACCGTGCGCTCCTTCATGCCCTTGGCGCGGGCGGTGCGCACATAGTCCTGGTTGAGGTTGTCGAGCATCGAGGCGCGCATGAAGCGGCTGATCTGGGAGGCGTTGGCGAGCGCCAGCACCATCGTCGGCATGATCATCTGGCGCACCTGCGCCATGAAGCTGTCCCAGCTGTCGACGACCAGCGTCGTATCGTAGATCGAGGGCAGCCAGCCAAGCCACACCGAGAAGATCACGATGAACAGCAGGCCGGTGAAGAAGGTGGGGATCGAGAAGCCCAGCATCGACACGAAGGTGCCGACCTGGTCGAAGATCGAGTACTGCCGGTAGGCCGAGATCACCCCGATCGGCACCGCGATCAGCACCGCCACCACATAGGACATGCCGACGACCCAGAGCGTCTGCGGCATGCGCTCGACGATCAGGTCCACGACCGGGGAGCGGGTGGCCCAGGAGATCACGCGCAGCCGGTTCTCGCTGTCGCCGATGGCCCAGCCGGTCCACTGCTCCAGCATGTTGAGCGGCTCGTTGACCAGGAACTGCTGCAGCCACAGCAGGTAGCGGACGATGAAGGGCTGATCCATGCCGAGGGACTGGCGGATCTTCTCGCGCACTTCGGGCGGGATCGTCAGCGGCAGGTTCGCCGTGGGGTCGCTCGGCGCAAGGTCGAGCAGGGCGAAAATGATGAAGCTGATCGCAAGCAGCGTCGGGATCGACACCAGCAGCCTGCGCATCGCGTAACGAAACATCGGCGCTCCTCGGGGCCAGGGGCGTCGCCCGGCTGCGGCATGACGGCGGAAGGGCGGCGCGCCGGAGGCCCGGCGCGCCGCGGCTCAGCGGCTCACTTCACGCGATGCCAGTCGGCGATGTTCCACAGCTCGCTGTCCCAGTCGTTGATCTTCACGCCGGCGAGGGTGTTGGCGTGGGCCGACGTGCCGCCGCGGTGGACCAGCGGGATCATCGCGTAGTCCTGCATGAGCATGTCGTTCATGCGCTTGGCGATCTCGGCGCGCTGCTCAAGACCGGCGGTCTTGGAGAACTCCGCCGCGAGGGCGTCGTACTCGGGGTTGCACCACCGGGTGATGTTCTCGCCCTGCCACTGCGTCGACGGCCGCGGGGCCTTGTCGCAGATCCAGTTGGCCATGTAGGCCTCGGGATCGACGCCAGCGAAGTTGTTGGTGTACATCTCGACGTCGGCGTAGAACTTCTGGAACGTGTCGGGCGAAGCCGGGTCTCCGCCGAAGAACACGCTGGCGGAGATGTTGCGCAGCTCGGTCTCGACGCCGATCTCGCCCCACCACTGCTTGATCAGCGACTGGAACTGCTGGCGCACCGCGTTGGTGGAGGTCTGGAACAGCAGCGACAGCTCCATGCCGTCCTTCTCGCGGACGCCGTCGCCGTCGCTGTCGGCCCAGCCGGCCTCTTCGAGCAGCGCCTTGGCGCCCTCGATGTCCTGCACGAGGCAGGCGTCGTTTGCGGTGGAGGCGTAGATCTCCGGTCCCGGCAGCACGTTGCAGGTCGGCCTTCCGGTCGGGCCGTAGCCGATCTCGGTGAGGATGACCGGATCGATGGCCATCGACAGCGCCTTGCGGACCCTGATGTCGCTGAGGATCGGGTGCGCGTTGGAGCCGTCCTCCTTCCACACCGACCGCTCGTCCGGGCCGAGCGCCGGGTCGGGATTGGTGAAGTTGACGTGGATGCGCTCGACCGAGGTCGCGAAGGCCACGACGACCTTGCCCTTGCCGGCCGCTTCCATCTCGGTCAGCACTTCGGGCGAGATCTGGAGGTTCCAGGCGTAGTCGAACTCGCCGGTCTGCAGCACCGAGCGCGCCGCGCTCTCGGCGTCGCCGCCCCCTTTGAACAGCACCGACGCGAAGGCGGGCTTGGCGGGGTCGCGGTAGTTCGGGTTGGCGGCCAGCGTGATCACGTCGTTGGCGCGGAACTCGGTGACGGTGAAGGGGCCGGTGCCGATCGGACCGAAGTTCTGGGCGGTGCACTCGGGGGCCTTGGCGCCCATGCAGTTCTCGAACTGCGCCTTCTGGATCATCGGCGACTCCGAGCCGACCAGCGCGGTGTAGGGGAAGGGTTTCGGCTCGCTGAAGGTGATCTTCAGGGTCAGGTCGTCCACGGCCTCCATGGACTCGATGCCCTCGAAGTAGCTCGACTGCGCGCAGCCGCCTTCGGGGTGGGTGCAGTACTCGTAGGTGAAGACGCCGTCGGCGGCGGTGACGGGCGTGCCGTCGGACCACAGCAGGCCGGGCTTCAGCTTCCACGTGATCGTGCGCAGGTCGGCCGAGACGCCGCCGTTGTCCGTCGTGGGAATGCTCTCGGCGAGGATCGGCACGATCTCGCCGGTGTCGGAGAACCGCGCCAGCGGCTCGATCACCATGGAGGCCGCCTCGACCTCCTTGGTGCCGCCGGAGAGGAACGGGTTCATCGTCGACGGCGCCTGCCAGTAGATGATGTTGAGCTGGCCGTCGGCGCCGCGCTCGGCCATCGCCGCCGGCGCGACCAGCGCCAGCGCCGTGCCCGCCGCAAGTAGTGTTCTCAGTCTCATCGGATGCTCCCTGTCAGTTGAGCGTGTTCCGCCAGTGTCGGCGGTTGTGCGCGATCCTTAACCATCGCATCGCGCGACAAAAGGCCGAAACGCCGAGCAAATGCTCAAAGCCGGCCTATTGGGCGAAATGGCAGGCGACCTGCCTGCCGTCCGGCAGTTTCCTGAACGCCGGGATCTCCGCGGCGCAGCGCGCCTCGGCGATGGGGCAGCGCGTGCGGAAACGGCAGCCGGAGGGCGGGTTCGCCGGCGAGGGCACGTCGCCCTTGAGGATGACGTGTCTGCGGGTCGCCTCGACCTTCGGGTCGGGCACCGGCACCGCCGAGAGCAGCGCCTGCGTGTAGGGGTGGCGCGGCGACGCGTAGAGGATGTCGCGCGGCGCGAGCTCGACGATGCCGCCCAGATACATCACCGCGACATGGGTCGCGATATGGCGCACCATGCTGAGGTCGTGGCTGATGAAAAGGTAGGTAAGCCCAAGCCGCGCCTGCAACTCTTCAAGCAGGTTGACGACCTGGGCCTGGATCGAGACGTCGAGCGCGGCGATCGGCTCGTCGCAGACGATGAAGCTGGGGTCGAGCGCGAGCGCCCGCGCGATGCCGATGCGCTGGCGCTGCCCGCCGGAGAACTCGTGCGGATAGCGGTCGGCGAAGGCGGGGTTCATGCCCACCGCGTCGAGCAGCGACCGCACCTTGTCGCGGCGCTGGGCCTGCGTCAGCGAGAGGTGCTCGTCGAGCGGCTCGGCGATGATCGAGCCCACCGTCATGCGCGGATTGAGCGACGCCTGCGGGTCCTGGAAGATCATCTGCATCCGGGGGCGCAGGCGGCGCAGCGCGCCGTCGCCGAGGCTCGCGACGTCCTTGCCCTCGAAGAGGATGCGCCCGCGGGTCGGGGCGTAGAGCCGCAGAACGGCGCGCCCGGTCGTGGACTTGCCGCAGCCGGATTCGCCGACGAGCCCCAGCGTCTCGCCGCGGCGCACGTCGAAGCTGACGCCGTCCACCGCCTTGATCGCGCCGGTCTGCCGGCGGAAGACGCCGCTGTAGACCGGGAAATGGATGGCGAGGTCCTGCACCTGCACGAGCGGCGCGTCGGTCTGCGCCGCGCGGGGGGCGGCGGTCTCGGCGACGTTCACGCCGCGCCCTCCGCCAGCCAGCAGGCGGAGGCGTGGCCCGGCGCGACGGGAAGAAGCGGCGGATTGGCCGCCAGGCAGCGGTCATGCGCCTGGGCGCAGCGCGGCGCGAAGGGGCAGGCGGTGGGCTTGCGCGTCATGATCGGCGGCTGGCCCTCGATGGTGCGCAGCTTGTCGCGCCGCGCGCCCTCGACCGAGGGCAGCGTCTCCATCAGCGCGCGGGTGTAGGGATGGGCCGGGTTCTCGAACAGCGCGCCGACCTCGGCGTTCTCGACGACCTGACCGCCGTACATCACCATGACGCGGTCGGCGATGCCGGCGACGACGCCTAGGTCGTGGGTGATCCACACCACCGCCATGCCGAGGCGCTTTCGCAGATCCTTCACCAGTTCGAGGATCTGCGCCTGGATCGTCACGTCGAGCGCGGTGGTGGGCTCGTCGGCGATCAGCACCTTGGGGTCGCAGGCGAGCGCGATGGCGATCATCACGCGCTGGCGCATGCCGCCGGAGAACTGGTGGGGATAGTCGTCGAGCCGGCTCGCAGGCGACGGGATGCCGACGAGCGCGAGCAGCTCCGCAGCCCGCTCGCGCGCCGCCTTCTTCGACAGGCCCATGTGCTCGCGCAGCGGCTCGGTGATCTGGAAGCCAACGGTGAAGACCGGGTTGAGCGAGGTCATCGGGTCCTGGAACACGAAGCCTACGCCGGGGCCGCGCACGGCGCGCAGCTCGGTCGGCGTCAGCGCGAGCAGGTCGCGGCCCTCGAACATCACGCGGCCGGCGGCGATGCGCGCGGGCGGGGAGGGGATCAGCCGCAGCAGCGACATCATCGTCACCGACTTGCCGGAACCGCTCTCGCCGACGACGCCGAGCAACTCGCCCGGCCTCAGGGAGAAGCTCACGTCGTTCACCGCGTGGATCGCGCCGTCGGTCACGCCGAAGAGCGTGGTGAGGCCTTCGACGGACAGAACCGCCTCGCCTGCATCTCCCGACGCGCGCGGCTGCGCGGTCGCGGCGTCATCGAGCATCCCTGCACTCCCTGCGACGGCTCTTCGCCATTCGTTGGCCCAAGCCTTAGGCAGTTGCGCCGGAGCCGCAATATCGGATCGCCCCGCTTCTGCGCTTCGCGCCAAAAAAAGCGACAAATCGAGCGATCCGCGCCTGCGCCGCCCACAATTGAGGCGCAGGCGTCTCCGGACGGCTTGACGCGCCCGGCGGGCGCGTCACGATCCCGGCGCACAAGCAGGAGACGCGCCGTGGGCGACATCTATTCGAGCCGTGAGATGCTGGCGAAGCTGGTCGGGTTCCCCACCGTCTCGCGCGACGGCAACCTCGACCTCATCCATTTCGTGCGGGACTATCTGGCGGGCCACGGCGTCGAGAGCCGCATCGTGCCGAGCCCGTGCGGCGCGAAGGCCAACCTCTACGCGCAGGTCGGCCCGGCCGAGCCCGGCGGCGTCGTGCTGTCGGGGCATACCGACGTGGTGCCGGTGGACGGGCAGGAGTGGTCGAGCGACCCCTTCACCCTCACCGAGCGGGACGGCAAATTGTACGGGCGCGGCTCGGCCGACATGAAGGGTTTCGACGCGCTGGGCCTCGCGCTAGTGCCGGAGATGCTCAGGGCCGGGCTCAAGCGGCCGGTGCAGATCGCGCTCAGCTACGACGAGGAGGTCGGCTGCCGCGGCGCGCCGGCGATGATCGCGAAGATGCGCGAGACGCTGCCGCCGGCCGCGGCCGTCTTCGTGGGCGAGCCGACCTCGATGCAGGTGGTCACGGGCCACAAGGCCTCCTGCTCCGCCAACACCCATGTCCGCGGCTTCGCGGTGCATTCCAGCCTCGTGCACACCGGCGTCTCCGCGGTGATGGTCGCGGCGCGGCTGATTCAGTGGCACGCCGACCGCATGGCCGAGAATCTCGCCGCCGCCGACCCGGCGAGCCTGTTCGAGCCCGGCTGGACGACGCTGCATGTCGGCCAGATCGAGGGCGGCACGGCGCGCAACATCACCGCCCGCGACTGCCGCTTCGTCACCGACTTCAGGGTGATGCCGAGCGAGGATCCGCAGGCGTGGTTCGACCGCTACCGCGCGTTCTGCGCCGAGGTGACGGCCGAGATGCGCGTCGTCAGGCCGGGGACGGGCGTCGAGGTGACCGACGACTGGATCGTGCCCGGCTGCCGGCGCGAGGAGAACGGCCCCGCCGAGGCGCTGGCCCGCCAGCTCACCGGCGACAACGCCGAGCATGTCGTGAGCTACGGCACCGAGGCCGGCCAGTTCCAGGCCGAGGGCTATTCGGCCTGCATCGTGGGCCCCGGCTCGATCGCGCAGGCGCACCAGCCCGACGAGTTCATCGAGATCGACCAGCTGGCGCAGGGCGAGGCCTTCATCCGCCGCGTCGTCGACCGTCTGGCCGCCTGACCCCCCAAGGAGCACCCATGCCCGTCGTCAACCGCATCGCCGCGCTGCATTCCGACATCACCGAATGGCGCCGCGACATCCACCGCAACCCCGAACTCCAGTTCGACGTTCACCGCACCGCCGCGCTGGTGGCCGAGAAGCTGCGCGCCTTCGGCTGCGACGAGGTGGTCGAGGGGATCGGCCGCACCGGCGTGGTCGGCGTGATCAAGGGCCGCGAGACAGGCTCCGGGCGGGTGGTTGCGATGCGGGCGGACATGGACGCCCTGCCCATCCTGGAAGCCTCCGGCGCGCCGTGGGCCTCGACCGTTCCCGGCAAGATGCACGCCTGCGGCCATGACGGGCACACGGCGATGCTGCTCGGCGCCGCGCAGTATCTGGCGGAGACCCGCAACTTCGACGGCGCCGCGGTCGTGGTGTTCCAGCCGGCCGAGGAAGGCGGCGGCGGCGGCCGCGAGATGGTGAACGAGGGCATGATGGAGCGCTTCGGCGTGCAGGAGGTCTACGGCATGCACAACATGCCGGGCCGCGCCGTCGGCGCCTTCGCCATCCGCCCCGGCGCGATGATGGCCGCCGCCGACCACCTGATCATTGACATCGAGGGGCGTGGCGGCCACGCCGCCAAGCCGCATGACTGCATCGACACCACGGTCGTCGCCGCGCATGTCATCACCGCGCTGCAGTCCGTGGTGGCGCGCACGGTCGACCCCGTGGAGAGCTGCGTCGTCACCATCGCCGCGCTCCACACCGCCGGCGAGGCCTTCAACGTGATTCCCCAGACTGCGAGCCTCAAGGGGACCGTGCGCACCCTCTCGCCGGGCGTGCAGGACATCGTGGAGGCGCGGATCAAGGAGCTGGCGGAGCACACCGCGCGCGCCTTCGGCGCGGTCGCCACCGTCACCTACGAGCGCAACTACCCCGTCACGGTGAACAGCGCGGCCCAGACCGCCTTCGCCGCGTCGGTGGCCGCCGAGGTCGCCGGCGAGGCGGCGGTCGACGCCGAGACGCCGCCTCTCATGGGCGCGGAGGACTTCTCCTTCATGCTGAACGCGCGGCCCGGCGCGATGATCTTCATCGGCAACGGAGACACCGCAGGCGTGCATCATCCGGCCTACGACTTCAACGACGACGTGATTCCCGCCGGCTGCTCCTACTGGGCCAGACTGGCCGAGAAGGCGATGCCGCTGGGCCGCTGAGGCGGCGTGGAGCGCGCTCAAAGGCGGAAAATCGTGACGCTGGAGCGACGATCCACAGGAAAATCGCGCGATACGGCTTGCCTGACACGTCTGGGTTGCCTCCACTGCGCCCCCACGCCCCGCGGAGGCGGAGCGTTGAACCAGACCATGAGGGAGCAGGGGCGACCATGAAGAAAGCGGAACTCGTTGACGCGCTCGAGACGGCGTCGGGCCAGTCGAAAGCGGCGGTGTCGGCCGTGCTGGACGCGCTGCCCGCGGTGATCGTGTCGGCGCTTAAGGAGCACGGCGCGCTGACGCTGCCGGGCCTGATGAAGATCGAGGCCCGGTCGCGCGCGGCGCGCACGATGCGCAACCCCGCGACCGGGGCGGCCGTCGAGAAGCCGGCGACCGTGACGCCGCAGTTCAAGCCGGTGAAGGCGCTGAAGGACCAGGTGGCGCAGTTTCCGCCGTCGCTCTGAAGCGCGTTGCGCGCGCTCCGCTTGACAGGCGGAGCGCCGGTCCTTAGACCCCCTCCATCCGCGGGGGGCTGAGTCTTTCAGCGGGTGGCAGCTACGCATTGGCGCGCAAGATCCGGGCTCTCGAAGCCTCGATCCTCTGGGAGCCGCCGCGGCGGGCCTGACGGCCCCGTCCGCGGCGCTTTTGGCGTCTGTGCAAGGCCGTCCGAGGTCGATTGTATTGCGAGGGAAGGCGGCCGAATGCCGACGATCCAACAGCTGATCCGGAAACCCCGGCAGCCGCGCGTCAAGCGCAGCAAGTCGACGCATCTGGAGTCGTGCCCGCAAAAGCGCGGCGTCTGCACCCGCGTCTACACCACCACGCCCAAGAAGCCGAACTCGGCGCTCCGGAAGGTCGCGAAGGTGCGGCTGACCAACGGCTACGAGGTCATCAGCTACATTCCGGGCGAGGGGCACAACCTTCAGGAGCACTCCGTGGTGCTGATCCGCGGCGGGCGCGTGAAGGATCTTCCGGGCGTGCGCTACCACATCCTGCGCGGCGTGCTCGACACCCAGGGCGTGAAGAACCGCAAGCAGCGGCGCTCCAAGTACGGCGCGAAGCGCCCGAAATGAGCCCCGCGGCGGTCCTCGCGCCTGCGGCGGCCTTCGCCGCGGGGCCTGCGCTCGCCGCCTTCGGCGCGATCGCCTATGCGCCCTCGGTGGGCGCCTATGGCGTCGGCCTGGGCGCGGAGAGCCGCGGGGACGCCGAGCGCGCCGCGATCGCGGCCTGCGCCGGCTACGCGGCGGACTGCGCCGTGACGCTGGCCTTCGAGCGCGCCTGCGGGGCGCTCGCCCGGGGCGAGGACGCCAGGCGCCGCGCGGCCGAAGCCGCCGCGACGCTGCGGGAGGCCGAGGCGCGGGCGCTGGCCGCCTGCGCGAGGCTCGGCGCCGGGTGCCGCATCGAGATGAGTTTCTGCTCGGATCGCTGAGCAGGCAGGGAATACGGACCGCGCCCGTGGGGGCAAGGAGAAGCTGGAATGTCGCGACGTCACCGCGCTGAAAAACGGGAAGTCCTGCCGGACGCCAAGTACGGCGACCGCATCCTGACCAAGTTCATGAACAACCTCATGTACGACGGCAAGAAGTCGGCGGCGGAGAGCATCGTCTACGGCGCGCTGGGCCGGGTCGAGGGCCGCCTGCGGCGCGTGCCGGTCGAGGTCTTCCACGAGGCGCTGGACAACATCAAGCCGGCCGTCGAGGTCCGCTCGCGGCGCGTCGGCGGCGCGACCTACCAGGTTCCGGTCGAGGTGCGCCCCGAGCGCCGCGAGGCGCTGGCGATCCGCTGGCTGATCGACGCGTCGCGCAAGCGGAACGAGAACACGATGGAGGAGCGTCTCGCCGCAGAACTGATGGACGCGGTCAACGGCCGCGGCACCGCCGTCAAGAAGCGCGAAGACACGCACAAGATGGCCGACGCCAACAAGGCGTTCAGCCACTACCGCTGGTAATTTCACTCCGGACCCTGAGGACGACACCGATGGCCCGCGAATATCCGCTCACGCGCTACCGCAACTTCGGCATCATGGCGCATATCGACGCCGGGAAGACGACGACGACGGAGCGCATCCTCTTCTACACCGGCAAGAGCCACAAGATCGGCGAGGTGCATGACGGCGCTGCGACGATGGACTGGATGGAGCAGGAGCAGGAGCGGGGCATCACGATCACCTCGGCCGCGACCACGACGTTCTGGGAGCGCACCGAGGACGGCAGCAAGCCCGACACCGAGAAGCATCGCTTCAACATCATCGACACGCCCGGCCACGTCGACTTCACCATCGAGGTCGAGCGTTCGCTTGCCGTGCTCGACGGCGCGGTGTGCCTGCTGGACGCCAACGCCGGCGTCGAGCCGCAGACCGAGACCGTCTGGCGGCAGGCCGACCGCTACAAGGTTCCGCGCATCGTGTTCGTCAACAAGATGGACAAGATCGGCGCCGACTTCTTCAACTGCGTGAAGATGATCAAGGACCGCACCGGCGCCATGCCGCTGCCGATCCAGCTGCCGATCGGCGCGGAGACCGAGCTCGAAGGCATGATCGATCTCGTCACCATGAAGGAGTGGGTCTGGCTCGGCGAGGATCTCGGCGCGACCTGGGTTCAGCAGGACATCCGCGACGGCCTCAAGGATCAGGCTGACGAGTACCGCGCCGCGATGATCGAGGCGGCGGTCGAGCAGGACGACGAGTGGACCGAGCGCTTCCTCGAAGGCGAGGAGCCCGACGTTCCCACGCTGCGCAAGCTCATCCGCAAGGGCACCCTCAGCATGGCCTTCGTGCCGGTGCTGTGCGGCTCCGCCTTCAAGAACAAGGGCGTGCAGCCGCTGCTCAACGGCGTCATCGACTACCTTCCCGGTCCGCTCGACGTGCCCGCCTACATGGGCTTCTCGCCGGACGACGAGACCGAGACGCGCAACATCGCGCGCAGCGCCGATGACGCGCAGCCCTTCGCCGGCCTCGCCTTCAAGATCATGAACGACCCCTTCGTCGGCTCGCTGACCTTCACGCGCATCTATTCGGGCACGATGAAGAAGGGCGACTCGCTGCTGAACGCGACCAAGGGCAAGCGCGAGCGCATCGGCCGCATGATGATGATGCACGCCATCAGCCGCACCGAGATCGACGAGGCCTTCGCCGGCGACATCATCGCGCTGGCCGGGCTCAAGGAGACCACGACCGGGGACACGCTCTGCGATCCCTCCAAGCCCGTCGTGCTGGAGACGATGACGTTCCCCGAGCCGGTCATCGAGATCGCGATCGAGCCCAAGTCGAAGGCCGACCAGGAGAAGATGGGCATGGCGCTCGCGCGCCTCGCCGCCGAGGACCCCTCCTTCCGCGTCCACACCGACATCGAGTCGGGTCAGACGATCATGAAGGGCATGGGCGAGCTTCACCTCGACATCCTCGTCGACCGCATGAAGCGCGAGTTCAAGGTCGAGGCCAACATCGGCGCGCCGCAGGTGGCCTACCGCGAGACGATCTCGAAGGAAGCCGAGATCGACTACACCCACAAGAAGCAGTCCGGCGGTTCGGGCCAGTTCGCCCGCGTCAAGATGGTGATCTCGCCGACCGAGCCTGGCGAGGGCTTCAGCTTCGAGAGCAAGATCGTCGGCGGCTCGGTGCCCAAGGAGTACGTTCCGGGCGTCGAGAAGGGCATCAAGTCCGTCATGGACAGCGGCCCGCTCGCCGGCTTCCCGGTGATCGACTTCAAGGTGGCGCTGATCGACGGCGCGTTCCACGACGTCGACTCGTCGGTGCTGGCGTTCGAGATCGCGTCGCGGGCGGCGATGCGCGAGGGCCTGCGCAAGGCCGGCGCGAAGCTGCTCGAGCCGATCATGAAGGTCGAGGTCGTGACGCCGGAGGAGTACACCGGCGGCATCATCGGCGACCTCACCTCGCGGCGCGGCATGGTTCAGGGCCAGGACAGCCGCGGCAACGCGAACGTCATCACCGCCATGGTGCCGCTGGCCAACATGTTCGGCTACATCAACAACCTGCGGTCGATGTCGTCGGGCCGGGCGCAGTTCACCATGCTGTTCGACCACTACGACACGGTGCCGTCGAACATCTCCGAGGAAATTCAGGCGAAATACGCCTGAGCGCGTCGTCCCGCGCTGTTGACGTAAGAGGAGGCCTAAATGGCTAAGGCGAAATTCGAGCGGAACAAGCCGCACGTGAACGTGGGCACCATTG
>CAYGUQ010000055.1:8595-14013 GCA_964352995.1 uncultured Rhodobacterales bacterium | reverse complement strand
GGGCTGGCGCGTCGCCGCGCACCCGCGCCGCGGCGACGCGCCAGCCCGGCCTGTAGCGCGCGCCGTCCATGCGCCCCGCCCCGGCCGCCTCAGCCCGCGACGGCCCAGCCGTCCGGCGCGGTCGGGTTCTGCAGCGGCGCGGCCTCGCCGGTGCGCGAGCGCGACACGGCGCCGAGCGAGTTCGAGAGCCATGCGAAGAGTTCGCGGAACGCCAACCCCTTCAGCATCAGCGGCGCGCGGACGCTGAGGCTCGCGAGCGCGGCCATGTCGGCGCCCTCCACCCCGACGGCGTGGAACATGAACTCCTTGCCCGCCTCGCCGGCGGCAACGGCGCGCCTCGCCTCGGCCACGCCGTCGGTCGGCGCGCCGTCGGTGATGAGAAACACCCACGGGCGGTAGAACGGCACGCCGGCCTCGCGGTAGCGCGCCTTGCGCTCGCGCAGCAGGTCGAGCGCGCGCAGGATCGCCGCGCCCATGGGCGTGTTGCCGGAGGCCTCCAGCAGCGGCGGCTGGAACGTCTCGGCGCTCGCGTAGTCGGCGCGAACGGCCACGGGGCCGAAGGTCACCACGGCCACCTCGACGCGCTTCATCGCCAGCGGGTCGAGCGACAGCGCCTCGTGGAAGTGCAGGAGGCCTGCGTTCAGCGCGTCGATCTTGTCGCCGGCCATCGAGAGCGAGGTGTCGAGCAGCAGCACCACCGGGCAGCGCGGTTCGGGGTTCTCGACGAACTCGTCGCCGCCGCCGTCGCCGAAGGGTTCCTGATCGAGCCCGGTCATCGCCTCTCTCCCGCCAAGCAGTTCTCCGCCAGACATAGCGCCGCGCCGGCTGGCGGGCGAGCCGGGGCTTGTGAGGACGCCGCGCCCCGGCGGATAGTTCTGCAGGCCCGGCGCGCAGCGGCGTCGAAAGGGCGGATCAGGAGGAGACCCCATGACCGAGACGCAGTTCACCCGCCGCGCCGCCATGGCCGCGCCGTTCGCAGCCGGCGCCGCGCTCGCCGCGCTGGCGCTCCCCGCGGGCGCCGCCGCGCCGATGCTCGGCGCAAGCGCCGGCGGCTTCCGGCGGTTTCGCATCGGCGCGATGGAGGCGACGACGCTGCATGACGGCTACATCACCCTCGGCGGGCCCTACCCGATCTTCGGCGAGGACCAGTTTCCCGAGGACGTCGCCGAACTCGCCGAGGCCAACCGCCTGCCGGCCGACCGCATGGCGATCAGCTTCACCGTCACGCTGCTCAACACCGGCGCGGAGCTGATCCTGTTCGACGCGGGCAACGGCGCGCTGCGGCGGCCCGACGCCGGCAAGCTGCTCGGCGCCCTCGCCGCCGCCGGCTACGCGCCCGAGCAGATCGACGTCGTCGTGATCACCCACATGCACCCCGACCACATCGGCGGGCTGATGGAGGCGGGCGCGCCCGCCTTCCCCAACGCCCGCTACGTCGCCGGCGCGCGGGAGTTCGACTTCTTCTCGCAGAACGCGCCGGAGAACCTCGCGCCCCTGATCGAGAGCAACGTCCGCCCGCTGGCGGAGAAGATGAGCTTCGTCGAGCCCGGCGGCGCCGTCGTCTCCGGCGTCGAGGCGGTCGGGGCCTTCGGCCACACGCCGGGGCACATGGCGTGGCACATCGAGAGCGAGGGCGCCCGGCTGATGATAACGGCCGACGCCGCCAACCATTTCGTCGCCTCGCTCCAGCGGCCCGACTGGCATGTCCGCTTCGACATGGACAAGGCGGCCGCGGCGGCGACGCGCCGCGCCCTGTTCGGCATGATCGCGGCGGACCGCATCCCCTTTGTCGGCTACCACATGCCTGGCGCGGCGCTCGGCTACGTCGAGGAGATCGGCGAGGGCTTCCGCTACATCCCCGAGACCTACCAGCTCGCGCTCTGAGCAAGGCGGCGCGCCTGACACGGCGCGCCGCCCTCGCCTCAGACGGCGCCGACGTACTCGCCGCGCGCCGGGTAGTCGGCCTTGATGGCGAAGTCGAGCGCGCCGACCAGCTCGGAGAAGTGCGGCCGCACGAAGGGCATGGTCTGCACCGAGCCGTAGTAGAGCGTCCGCTGCGGCGTCACCATGAACAGGCCGGGCTCGGAGAAGAGCGCAGGCTCCTCGATGCCGATGGAGGTCTTGCCGCGCGAGGTGGAGATGTAGAGGCCCCACTCCCGCGCCTTGGCGAGCGGCAGGTCGTAGGCGAAGCGCAGCCCTTCGGCCCCGATCTTCTCGGCCATCGCCCGCGCCCGCTCTTCGCCGTCGGAGCTGACCGCGACGACGCCGACGCCGCGCTCGGCGAAGTCGGCGACGCGCTTCTGCAACTCCGTCAGATAGGTCGCGCAGATCGGGCAGTGCAGGCCGCGGTAGAAGCAGATCACGGTGCCGCGCTCGGACTCCTCGGAAGCAAGGTCGAAGGGGCCGTGGTCGAGGGTGGGCAGGGCGAGGTCGGGGGTCTTCTGGCGGGGAACGAGCATCGGATTTCCTTGGGCGACTGAGGTTGCATCGCCAAAGTAGCGCATCTAGGATCGGATAAATCCGATTTAACCGACGAGAAAGCCGAAATGGAGCGTATCGACCGGCTGACGACGCTGATGACCCGCTTCAATCTCAGCGTCCGCTCCGCGCCGCCCGAAGAGGCGACCCTCGCGGCGACGGTGGACGAGGACGGCGCGCCCGACATGGTGCTGTTCCGCGCCGCCGAGCCCTTCGGCGCCGCGCCGCCGGCGCGCGTGCTGTTCTCGGCGTCGGTCGACTGGGGCGGGCCGGCGAATCCGCTGATGGCGGCGCTGCCCGCCACGGTGGCCTGCGACGTGTCGCGGGACGCCGAGAGCGCGGCGCTGATCCGGCTGATGGGTTCGGAGCTGGCGGCGCGGCGCTGCGGGGCGGAGTCGGTCGTCAGCCGGCTGGGCGAGGTGCTGATCGTGCGGATGCTGCGCGCCCAGATCGAGGCTGGCGCGGCGCAGCCCGGGCTGCTGGCGGGGCTGGCGGACCCGCGCCTCAGCCGCGCCATCGTCGCGATCCACGACCGCCCGGGCCGCGCGTGGCGCAACGAGGATCTCGCGCGCGAGGCCGGGCTGTCGCTCAGCCGGTTCTCCGAGACGTTCCTCGCCGCGGTCGGCGAGCCGCCGGCAGGCTACCTGCGCCGCTGGCGCCTCACGCTGGCGCGGCAGGACATGCTGGCGGGCGACCGCGTCGAGGCCGTCGCGCGGCGCTACGGTTTCGCCTCGCCGGAGGGCTTCGCGCGGGCGTTTCGAAAGCGCTTCGGGGCCAACCCGGTCACGCTGCGCCCGCGGGCGGCGTGACGGCTCAGTTCCAGTCCATGCTGCGCCGCCAGCGCTCGTAGAGCTTCTCGCCGATGGAGCAGTCGGTTCCGGCGGCGGCCGGCGACGGATCGGCCGACGGCGGGGCGCCCGGCGCGACATGCGGGAGCAGCCCCGGCGCGGCGATCTCCATGATCAGCTTCTGGCGGATCGCGCTGGCGAAGCGCTCGACCCCGAGCACCGGGATGACCAGCGCCAGCGGGCCGCCGACCACGCAGTCCTGATAGTAGACGTCGAGATCGGGCACCGAGAAGATCAAGTCGGGCGGCCCCAGCATCAGCGGCAGGCCGTTGACCTCCGCCCCTGCCGCCAGCGCCCGGTCGCGCGCCTGCGTGACCGGCCCGCCCATGTTGTTCGGGCCGTCGCCGGAGATGTCGATCACGCGCCGGTCCGCGGGCGGGGCCTCCGCGAGCAGCCCGGTCGCGAAGTCGAGCGCGGCGCTGATCGAGGTGCCGCGGCTGGTCGCGACGTCGGCGAAGCGCAGGTCGTCGATCACCTTCTGCGCGTCCTCGGGCCCGGCGACCACGGTCCAGGGCGCGACCACGCGCTGCGTCCATGGTCCGCCCCACTCGACATAGGCGACGGCGATCCGCCCGCGCCGGCCGCGGGCGATGGCGTCCATCACCGCGGGGTCCGACAGCGCGGCGATGTAGCCCTCGCGCTGGGCGCGCTGCTCCGCCCCGTCCATCGAGAGCGAGATGTCGACGGCGAGAACCAGCGCGACGTCCACCGTCTCGTCCTGCGCGGCGGCCCCGCCGGCCGCGCCGAGCGCAAGGGCGAGCAGCAATGCCGTCATGCCTCTCATGGCGGAAAGGGTATCGCAGCGGCGCCGGCCTGTCTGCGGCCAAGTTGCGGGCGATGGACGGCGCGCGCGGCGGCGGCGTAGTCTGATCGGGCAACGCCCGCCGGAGCCGCCCATGCGCACCATCCACAGCGAGAAACACCGCCTGCGCGCGCCGCAGACCGAACTGAGCGGGGGCCGGCTCGTGCGCCCCTTCGAATGCCCCGAGCGGGTCGAGCACATCCTCGCCAGCATCGCGCAGACCGGCCTCGGCCCGGTGGAGCCGCCGGTCGCGCATGGGCTGGGGCCGGCGCGGGCGATCCATGCGCCCGACTACCTCGACTTCCTCGCGACGGTCTGGGAGCGGTGGACGGCCGCGGGCTACGAGGGCGAGGCGCTCCCGACCGTCTGGCCCTCCCGCCGCATGGGGCGGAAGGGCGCGCCGAAGGCCATCGACGGGGCGATCGGCTGGTACGCGCTCGCCGGCGAGACCGCGATCTGCGGCGGCACATGGGAGGCCGCGCAGGCGGCGGCCGACGTCGCGGCGACCGCGACCGACATCGTCCTGGGCGGCGCGCGCGCGGCCTTCGCGCTGTGCCGCCCGCCGGGCCATCACGCCGCGCAGGACATGTATGGCGGCTACTGCTTCATCAACAACGCCGCCGTCGCCGCGCAGCGGATGCGCGACGCCGGCGCCGCGCGCGTCGCGGTGCTCGACGTGGACTTCCACCACGGCAACGGCACCCAGGCGATCTTCGAGGACCGCGCGGACGTGCTGTTTCTCTCGCTGCACGGCGACCCGGCGCACGAGTTTCCGCATTTCCTCGGCGGGGCCGACGAGACCGGCGTCGGGGCGGGCGAGGGCTTCACCGCCAACTATCCGCTGCCCCCGGGAACCGGCTACGCCGCCTGGGCGGAGGCGCTGGAGGCGGCGCTCGCGCGCGTGGCGGCCTTCGGCGCCGACGCGCTCGTCGTCTCGCTCGGCGTCGACACCTTCAAGGGCGACCCGATCAGCTCCTTCCGGCTGGAGAGCGCCGACTTCGCCGACTACGGGGCGCGCATCGCGCGGCTGGGCCTGCCGACGCTCTTCGTGATGGAGGGCGGCTATGCGGTGGCGGAGATCGGCGTCAACGTCGTCAACGTGCTGACCGGGTTCGAAGGCGCATGAGCGGGCGGGTGGTCGTCTTCGCCCAGCAGAAGGGCGGGGCCGGCAAGACCACGCTGCTGACGCAATGCGCGGTGGCGTGGATGCAGGAGGGGCGGCGTGTGGCGGTCGTGGACCTCGACCCCCAGCGCAGCCTCACGGGCTGGGTCGACGCGCGGGCGCGCGCC
>CAYGUQ010000055.1:0-8495 GCA_964352995.1 uncultured Rhodobacterales bacterium | reverse complement strand
CGCGCGCCACGCTGCGCATGGCCGAGCGGGAAGGGGCGCGGGCCATCGTGGCGCTCAACCGCGTGCCGCCCCGCGGCGGGCCGGGCGCCGAGATCCTCGCGGAGCTGGACCGCGAGCCGCCGCGGCGTCGCTGAGCCGGGGCGCCGGCTCAGTCGTACTTGCGCTGGTCGTCGATCACCTTGCCGTCGTTGGGCAGGTCGCCCGGCTCCACCAGCCGCACGGCGCCGTGCAGCTTGAAGGTCTGTCGGACGCTTTCGCCCACCGCCGCCGCGAGGCCCTCGCTGGGATGGGCAGTCTCGACCGCCAGTTCGAACACGTCCTTCTCCCTGTCGCGGGCGATGGTGACGCGGCCGCGCAGGGCGTCATTGTGGCGCGCGAGCACGGCGGCGACCTGCTCCGGCCGCACGAACATGCCCTTGATCTTCGCCGTCTGGTCGGCGCGGCCCATCCAGCCCTTGATGCGCATGTTGGTGCGCCCGCAGGGGCTCTGGCCGGGCAGGACGGCCGAGAGGTCGCCGGTGGCGAAGCGGATAAGCGGATAGTCGGCGTTCAGCGCGGTGACGACGACCTCGCCGACCTCGCCGTCGGGCAACGGATCGCCGGTGCCGGGGCGCACGATCTCGACGATCACGCCCTCGTCGACGATCATGCCCTCCATCGCCTCGGACTCATAGGCGACGAGGCCGAGCTCGGCCGTGGCGTAGCATTGCAGGCAGCGCACGCCGCGGTCGGCGTACTCCTGGCGCAGCGACGGAAACAGCGCGCCGCCGGAAACCGCCGCCTTCCGGATGGAGAGCTTGCGGCCCATCTCGTCGGCCCGGTCGAGGATGATCTTCAGGAAGTCCGGCGTGCCGACATAGGCGGTGGCGCCGACGCGGCTGGCGACCTCCACCTGCTGCTCGGTCTGCCCAGGGCCGGCGGGGATGCAGGCGGCGGAGATGGCGGCGATGGCGCTCTCCATCATGTGCCCGGCGGGGGTCAGGTGATAGGCGAAGCAGTTCTGCACGATGTCGCCCATGCCCAGGCCGGCGGCGTGCAGGAAGCGGCCGAGCCTCCACCAGTCGCGCCCGTCGCCGCCCGGCTCCAGGATCGGCCCCGGCGACATGAAGATGCGCGCGGTGTGGTAGGGCGCGCGGGTGGCGAGCCCGGCGAAGGGCGGATCGGCCGCCTGCATGGCCGGCAGGTCGGACTTGCGCAGGATCGGCAGCGCGGCGAGTGCGCGGCGGTTGATGAGAGCGTCGACGTCCACGCCCCCCAGATGGTCGAGCATCCCCGGCGCATGGTCGAGCGCGAACTCCAGCACCCGGCGCAGCTCGGCGAACTGCTCGGCGGCGCGCTCCGCCGGCTCGCGGATCTCCAGAAAGTCGAAATGGCTCAAGATCGCACTCCGCGTGACGCCGCAGGGCCTTAATCCTTCACGACTTTAGGCTCCGACGCAACGCTGCTTCAGGCGGCGGCCGGCGCCGCGTCGGCGCTGTCCCGCGCCCGCCACGCCGTCGCAAGCAGCGCGCCGACGGCCAGATGCGCGAAGCCGTCGATTGCGAGCTTGAGAACCGCATCCGAAAACATCAGGCCCCGAGCGAACCATGGCGTGAGATGCGTCGCAGGCGCGGCGAGCGCGACCGATGCGGCGGCCTCCGCCCCGACGAGCGCAACGAGGCGCAGCGCGGTCGCCGCAGCCAGGATCAACGCGACCCCCACGAACAGTCCGCGCCATGCGCCGACGACCCGCACGGCCGCCTCCGCGAACGGGTGGGGATGGCGTGAGAGCATCGCCGGCAGCCACAGGCCAAAGGTGGCCGCCATAAGCGAGGAGAACGCGACGGCGGCGCAAACGCCGGCCACGATCATGAGAGCGGCCGAAGCCAGCGCGAACATCGTCAGCATGACAAGCGCCGCGCCGCCGCCGGCGACAAGGCCGGCCGCATACGTCGCCGCGGCGGCGCCTGCGACACGCAGGGCCCCCGGACGCGCGCTCCTCTCCGCCGCCAGCCCGCCGATCACGCCTTCCACCAGAAGAAATGCCGTCACCACGGAGTACCCGGCGTCGGAAAGGCCGCCAAGATATGTGGAGCAGGCGGCGACGAGAACGAGCGCGCCAAGCCAGGCAAGCGGGCGGCGCGTCACGATGCGCCATGCCGCCGCGATCGCTGTCATGATCATGCAGGCGGCGCCGGCCGCTGGCGTGACGCGGGGCCCGGCCGACGGTCTCCCTCAGTCGGCGTCAACTCAGCCAGCGCTTGCGGCGACGGTAGCTGCGCACGTCGCGGAAGCTCTTGCGGCCCTCCTCCGACATGCCGAGGTAGAACTCCTTGACGTCGGGGTTCTCGCGCAGCTGGGCGGCGGGGCCGTCCATCACGACGCGGCCCGACTCCAGGATGTAGCCGTAGTGGGCGTAGCGCAGGGCGACGTTGGTGTTCTGCTCTGCGAGCAGGAAGCTGACGCCCTGCTCCTCGTTCAGCCGCTTCACGATGCCGAATATCTGCTCCACGAGCTGCGGCGCCAGCCCCATCGACGGCTCGTCGAGCAGGATGGTCTGGGGGCGGCTCATCAGGGCGCGGCCGATGGCGCACATCTGCTGCTCGCCGCCGGAGGTGTAGCCGGCCTGGGACTTCCTGCGCTCCTTCAGGCGCGGGAAGTAGTCGTAGACGAGCTCGAGATCCTGCGCGATGGCCGCCCGCCCGTCGCCGCGCGTATAGGCCCCGGCGAGCAGGTTCTCCTCGACGGTGAGGTGCGCGAAGCAGTGCCGCCCCTCCATCACCTGGATCACGCCCTTGCGCACGAGGTCGGACGGGTTGAGCCCCGCGATCGGCTCGCCCCTGTAGGCGATCGTCCCCTTGGTGATCTCGCCGCGCTCGGACTGGAGCAGGCTGGAGATCGCCTTGAGCGTGGTCGTCTTGCCGGCGCCGTTGCCGCCGAGCAGCGCGGTGATCCCGCCGCGCGGCACCGACAGGCTGACGCCCTTCAGCACCAGCACGACGTGATTGTAGATCACCTCGATGTTGCTGACCTGCAGCAACGTCTCAGGGGCGTCCGGGGTTTCGGCGAGGGCGGCCATGGCGGTCTCTCTCTCACGCGCCGGCGGGCCCGGTCCGGGCCCGCCGCAAGTTCTTTGCAGCGCGGGGCCGCGTCAGTTGCAGTCGCGCGCCGCGATGCCGGCCTCGGCGGCGTAGGCGCTGCTGTCGGCCTCGATCAGCGGGTCGATGATCTCGCGGTCGCTGTCGATGAAGTCGGTGATGATCGACCATTTCTGGTCGGCTGCGCTCCACTGCTGGATCATGCCCTTGCCGGGGCCGCCATGGTTGGCGCAGCTCACCTTGAGCGGAACGGTGAAGTTCGGCAGGCCGAGTTCGGCGAGGCGCGCCTCGTCGACGTCGAGCGCCTCCATCCCGTCGCGCATCATCTCAGGCGTGATCGCCGAGACGCCGTGGATCTCCTGCGCCGTGCGGGCCGCCTCGGCCGCCCACATCGCCGCGACGAGGCCGCGGTTGTAGAGCACGGTGCCGAGGTTCGAGCCGTCGCCCGCGGCCTTGCCCGTGTCCACGACGTGCTTGCGGATGTCGTCATAGATCGGGAAGTCGTCGCCCACCGCGTGGAACGTGATCGCCTTGTATCCGTCGGCGCCGTCGCCGGCGGGCACCACGTCGTTTTCCGACGCCGACCACCAGACGCCGATGAAGCGGTCCATCGGGAAGCGGATCGAGGCGGCCTCCTGCACGGCGACCTGGTTCATCACGCCCCAGCCCCACATCGTCACGAAGTCGGGCCGGTCGCGGCGCACCTGCAGCCACGTCGCCTTCTGCTCCTGGCCGGGGTGGTCGACCGGCAGCAGCGTCAGCTCGAAGCCGTGCTTCTCGGCGAGGCTCTCCAGCGTGCGGATCGGCTCCTTGCCGTAGGCGCTGTTGTGATAGACCAGTGCGATCTTCTTGCCCTCAAGCGAGCCGCCCTCGACGTCGAGCATGTGCTTCACGATGATCGAGGCGGCGTCCCAGTAGGTGCCGGGGTAGTTGAAGACGTAGGGGAAGATCGCGCCGTTGGCGGCCGAGGTGCGCCCGTAGCCCATGGTGTGCAGCGGGATCTTGTCCTGCGTCGCCTTGGGGATCAGCTGGTAGGTGATGCCGGTGGAGAGCGGCTGGTAGACGAGCACGCCCTCGCCCTTGGTGCTCTCGTAGCACTCCACGCCCTGCTCGGTGTTGTAGGCGGTCTCGCAGGTGATGAAGCGGATCGGCTCGCCGCCGATGCCGCCGTCGCGCTCCTGCAGCAGGGTGAAGTAGTCGGCGTAGCCGTCCGCGAAGGGGATGCCGTTCGGGG
The DNA here is from genome assembly GCA_964352995.1 of uncultured Rhodobacterales bacterium. GTDB lineage: Bacteria > Pseudomonadota > Alphaproteobacteria > Rhodobacterales > Rhodobacteraceae > Rubrimonas. Next base: position 4,184 of record CAYGUQ010000055.1, on the reverse strand, counting down.
CGTAGGGGCCGGTGCGGTAGTCGAGGCCGGCGAACACGAGCTCGGCGCTGGCGGGCCCGGCGAGCGCGCTGGCGGCGACGAACGCGGCGATGGTCTTCTTCATGCGTTTCTCCCTGTCGTTTGGTTGCGCCCTGCGGCGAGTGGTCAATGCGGAAACGGCCATAGGCGCAGACGCTCCTTCGTGATCGCCCAGAGCCGGGCGAGCCCGTGCGGCTCGGCGATCAGGAAGGTGATGATCAGCGCGCCGAAGGCCGTGATCTCGATGTACTTGGCGAAGGCGGTGCCGAGGTCGAAGCCGTCCACCAGCACGGTCTTGAGCAGGATGGGCAGCAGCACGACGAAGGCGGCCCCCAGGAAACTGCCCATCATCGAGCCGAGGCCGCCGATGATGATCATGAACATCACCTCGAAGGAGGCGTTGATGCCGAACGCCTCGCCCACCTCCACGGCGCCGAACAGCACCGCGAAGTAGAGCGCGCCGGCCATGCCGATGTAGAAGGACGACACGCCGAAAGCGCTCAGCTTGGCCTTCAGCGGGTCCACCCCGATGATCTCGGCGGCGATGTCCATGTCGCGGATCGCCATCCAGCTGCGCCCGATGCGCCCGCGCAGCAGGTTCTTGGCGACGAGCCCGAACAGCACGACGAAGGCGAGGCAGAAGAGATAGGTCGCCGAGGGGTCCGTCGCCGGCCCGGTGACGGGCACGCCGAAGGCGAAGCGCTCCGGCGCCGTGATCTGCCCCGTGGCGGAGTAGTTGTAGAACCACGGGATCTTGTTGAAGAGCCAGACGAGGAAGAACTGCGCCGCCAGCGTCGCCACCGCGAGGTAGAACCCCTTGATGCGCAGGGACGGCAGGCCGAACAGCATCCCCACCATGGCCGTGATCAGCCCGGAGGCGACCACCACCACCGTCATGTCGAGGAACGGGAACGCCGTCATCAGCTTGTAGGCGGCGTAGGCCCCCACCGCCATGAAGCCCCCGGTGCCGAGGCTCACCTGCCCGCAATAGCCGGTGAGGATGTTCAGCCCGATCGCCGCCAGCGCATAGACGAGGAACGGCAGCAGGATCGACTTCTCCCAGTAGTCGTCGATCAGGAACGGCACCAGGAGGAAGGCGACGGCCATCAGCCCGTAGAACGCGAAGCGGTCCTGCGCGATCGGGAAGATCTGCTGGTCGGCGGCGTAGCTCGTCTTGAAGTCGCCGGTCTCGCGATAGATCACGCGCGCTCTCCCCGTCGCGCGGCGCGGCGGCGCAGGGCGCGCAGGCCGGCGCGCAGCATCACGAGCAGGCCCAACGCGACGACGGCGCCGAGAAGGATGTGGATGGTCATGGCTCAGACCCTCTCGATGATCTTCTCGCCGAACAATCCCTGCGGACGCACGAGCAGGAACGCCAGCGCCAGGACATACGCAAACCAGTTCTCGATGGCGGTGAACCAGGAGGCGTTGAGGCCGAACAGCGCGTTCATCACTTCGCCGAGGTAGATCTCGGCCCATTTCTCCCCGACGCCGATGATCAGCCCGCCGAGGATGGCGCCCGGGATCGAGGTGAAGCCGCCGAGGATCAGCACCGGCAGCGCCTTGAGCGCGATCAGCGCGAGGCTGAACTGAACGCCCGACTTCGACCCCCACATGATGCCCGCCACCAGCGCCACGGCGCCGGCGATGGACCAGACGATGACCCAGATGGTCCTCAGCGAGATGCCGACCGAGAGCGCCGCCTGGTGGTCGTCGGCCACGGCGCGCAGCGCCCGGCCGATGCGGGTGTATTGCGAGAAGATCGACAGCGCGATCACCAGCGCGCCGGCGATCACCGCCGCCGCGATCTCCAGCTTCTCGACATAGAGGCCGTAACCGTCGAGCAGGAAGTCCGACGCGCCCCGCGGCAGGCCGACGTCGAGCGGCTTGACGTCGGAGCCCCAAAGGATGTCGCCCACGCCCTCCAGCACGAAAGCCAGCCCGATGGTCGCCATGAACAGGATGATCGGCTCCTGATTGACGAGATGGCGCAGCACGAAGCGCTCCACCGCGAAGGCGACGCCGACCATGACCGCGATGGTCAGCGGTATGGCGAGTACCGCCGGCACGCCGAAATCGTTCATGAAGCCCGTGAGGAACAGCCCGGCGAAGAGCGCCATGACCCCCTGGCTGAAGTTGAAGATGCCCGACGACTTGAAGATCAGGACGAAACCGAGCGCCACCAGCGAGTACATCACGCCGGCCAGCAGCCCCGAGAGCGTGACCTCGTAGAAGAACAGCCGGTCGCGCTCGTCGATCGACCCGAGCCAGTAGGCGCCATAGACGGCGTAGGCCGCCAGCAGCAGCAGGCCGACGCCCTCGGGCGAGCCGAGCTTGATGCGCGAGAGGCTGGCGATCATGGACGAACCTCCTTGCGCGACCGCAGCGCCGCCAGCGCCAGCGCCTCGGCCCAGAGCGCCGCGCCGTCCTCCAGCCGCAGCACCCAGTCCAGCGGGATTTCCGACGAGCCGCCGGCGGCGAAGACCGCGCCGATGATGGCGGCGCGGCCGCAGCTGTCGCCCGCGGCGCGGATGTTGGCCTCGACCGCGCCGCGGTAGCCGCCGGCGTGGGCGAGGATGTGGAAGATCACCGGCGCGCTCTGCCGGATGGGGCAGGCGCGCCCGACCACTCCGGCGAAGCTCGCAGCGTCGGCCCCGTCGAGGATCGCCGCCCGCAGCGCCTCCCGCTCCTGCCCCGACGCGGCCGAGGCCCCGGTCTCGGCGGCTTCGCGCGGCGTAGCGCCGTCGATGGCCGCACTGAGCGCCGCCATGACGGCAGGCGCGAAGGCCCGGGCGTCGGGGTGGTTCGCGGTCGAGGCGAGAAACGCGTCGACGTCCTGAAGCCCCGCGATCGCGGGCGCGACGAGGCGCGACAGGCCGGGTATCTGGTCGTCCTCCGCCCCGGCCGGCTCCACCCCCTGTTCGATGTTGGAGAGCAGCATCTTAGTGGGGCGGTCGGCGTAGCCGCGCCAGGCGCCGCAGGGGCCGAAGGCGGCGACGAAGCGGGCGGCGTGGTCCTGCGCGTCGAAGCCGCGGCGCGCGATGAGCGACTGCGCCGCGACGCGAAGCTGCGCGCCGTAGTGCGAGACCTCGCCCGCCCGCTTGCCGCCATGCACGAACACGCCCTTGCAGCCCTCGAAATCCGCCGCGTTCGGCGTGCGGAAGGCCAGCGGCGAGAGGCTGGCTACGCGGTCCGCGTCATAGAGCCAGTGCAGGCCCAGCGCGGCGGCGTCGGCCACGTAGGCCCCGAACAGGGCGTAGGCGGCGCGCTCGCGCCGGGTGCCGATCGCCAAGCCCTTTGCGAGGCTATTCATGGGCCACCCCGAGATAGGCGTCGATCACTTCCGGATTGGCGCGCACTTCGGCGGGCGTGCCGTCGCCGATCTTGCGGCCGTAGTCGAGCACGACCACGCGGTCGCTGAGGTCCATCACCACGCCCATGTCGTGCTCGATCAGCGCGATGGTGGTGCCGAACTCGTCGTTCACGTCGAGGATGAAGCGCGACATGTCCTCCTTCTCCTCGACGTTCATGCCGGCCATCGGCTCGTCGAGCAGCAGCAGCTTGGGCTCCGCGGCGAGCGCGCGGCCGAGCTCGACGCGCTTCTGCAGGCCGTAGGGCAGGGCGCCGACGGGCTTCTTGCGGATGTGCTGGATCTCCAGGAAGTCGATGATCTTCTCCACGGCTTCGCGATGCTCGATCTCCTCCGCCGCGGCGGGCCCCCGCCACAGCGCCTGCCACAGCATGTTGCGCTTCATCATCGTCAGCCGCCCGGTCATGATGTTGTCGAGCGTGCTCATGCCCTTGAAGAGGGCGATGTTCTGGAAGGTGCGGGCCAGCCCGTGGCGGGCGATCTGGTGCGGGCGCATCGGGCGGCGCTTCTCGCCGCGGAACCACACCTCGCCCTCCTGGGGGTGGTAGAAGCCCGAGATGACGTTCAGCATCGAGGACTTGCCGGCCCCGTTCGGCCCAATGATGGCGCGGACCTCGCCTTCGCGGATGTCGAAGCTGATGTTCTTGAGCGCCTCCACGCCGCCGAAGCGCAGCGTGATGTTCTTCACCTCCAGCAGCGTCGCGCCGGTCTGGCGGCCGCCCGAGAGATGGGCGGCGAGCTGCGCGTCCATGTTCACGCGGCGATCTCCTGCGCGGGTGCGGCGGTCCTGGCGTCG
>CAYGUQ010000054.1:0-14095 GCA_964352995.1 uncultured Rhodobacterales bacterium | reverse complement strand
GCGCTGGCGCTCAGGGCGCAGGGCCGCGCGGCGGGCGGCTGGACGGGGCGCTGGGCCGCGGAGGCGAAGGGCGCGCTGCGCAGCGCGGACGCCGTCACCTTCGAAGGCTTCGCGCCCGATCCCAACGCCGACGGTCTTGGCGGATAGTCTTGGCGAGGGACCGTTGACCTGCGCGAAACAGGCGCCACTCTCCCGCTCTGGTTCGGAGGCGCGCCATGGCGGACGGCGGACGGGACGGCACCATCTCCATCGAGGCGGTCGGGGCGATATCGGCCATCTCCGCCGCTGACTGGGACGCCTGCGCGTGCCCGGAGACGCTCGACGGCGGTCGGCCGTCCGATCCCTTCACGACGCACAGGTTCCTGCTGGCGCTGGAGGAGAGCGGCTCGGCGTCGCCCCGCGCGGGCTGGGCGCCGCGCCATCTCGCGGCGCGGGACGCCTCGGGCCGCCTGCTAGGCGTGACGCCGCTCTACCTGAAGTCGCACAGCCAGGGCGAATACGTCTTCGATCACGCCTGGGCGCACGCGCTTGAACGCGCCGGCGGCGACTACTACCCCAAACTGCAATGCGCCGTGCCTTTCACCCCGGCGACAGGGCGGCGACTGCTCGCGCATCCCGACGCGCCGCGCGACCTCGTTGAGCCGGCGCTGCTGCAGGGCGCCATGGAGCTTGCGCGCCGCGGCGACATCTCGTCGCTGCACCTGACCTTCTGCACGCAGGGCGAGTGGGAGCGCGGCGGCGCGCTGGGCCTGCTCCAGCGCCAGGACCAGCAGTTTCACTGGGAGAGCCGCGGCTACGCGACCTTCGAGGATTTCCTCGCCGACCTCGCCAGCCGCAAGCGCAAGCAGCTTCGCAAGGAGCGCGAGCAGGCGACGGCGAACGACGTGGAGATCGTGCGGCTGACGGGCGACGCCCTGCAGCCCGAGCACTGGGACGCGTTCTGGCTGTTCTACCAGGACACCGGTTCGCGGAAATGGGGGCGGCCCTACCTGAACCGGCGCTTCTTCGAACTGGTGCAGGAGCGGCTGCGCGACGACGCGCTGCTGGTGCTCTGCCGTCGGGACGGGCGCTGGATCGCCGGCGCGCTCAACTTCATCGGCCGAAGCACGCTGTTCGGGCGCTACTGGGGCTGCGCTGAGGACCACCCCTGCCTGCACTTCGAGGCATGCTACTATCAGGCCATCGATGCGGCGCTGGAACTGGGCCTGACGCGGGTCGAGGCCGGGGCGCAGGGCGCCCACAAGCTCGCGCGCGGCTATCTGCCGACGCCGACCTACAGTCTCCACTGGATCGCCGACCCCGGTTTCCGCAGCGCCGTGGCGGACTACCTGCGGCGGGAGAGAGAGGCGGTCGGCGAGGAGATCGCCTTCCTGCTCGACAGGGGCCCGTTCAGGAAGGAACAGCCATGACGCGGGAGCAGAGGCCGGAAAAGCTCGGCGCGGACGCGCGGCGCGATCTGCTGCCGCCGCTCGCCCAGACGGGCTGGGGCTCGGTCGACGGGCGCGACGCCATCCGCAAGGTCTTCCGGTTCAAGGATTTCGTGGAAGCGTTCGGCTTCATGAGCCGCGTGGCGCTCGCGGCGGAGAAACTCGACCACCATCCGGAATGGAGCAACGTCTACCGCACCGTGGACGTGACGCTCGCGACGCATGACGTGGGGGGCCTGAGCATCCTCGACGTGCATCTCGCCAGACGCATCGACGCTCTCGCCGCCGGTGCGGAGCACGACCGGGGCGCGGTTTCTCCGATGCAGGCGCTGCTTTAGCGCAGTCGACGCGGCCGCTCAGCGGCGGCGCAACCGTATGACGACGTCGACGCGGGCGATCTCGCAGCCTTCCGGCGGCGTCGGGAGACGCGCGATCTCGACGCCGTTGGACGGTGCGTCGGTCAGCGCGCCGTCGTCCTCCCAGTAGAAGTGCGGGTGGTCCTCGGTCCGCGTGTCGAAGTAGCTGCGGGCGCCGTCGACCGTGATCTCCGTCAGCAGCCCCGCTTCCGTGAAGCTCTTGAGGGTGTTGTAGACCGTCGCCAGGGCCACCCCCGCGCCGCTGCGTCGCGCGGCGGCGTGAAGGCTCTCGGCGGTGACATGCCTGTGCCCGCCGTCGCCGATGAGCAGCGCGGCGAGCGCGATCCGTTGTCTCGTCGGACGAAGCCCCGCCGTCGCCAGCCACGATGCGGCGACGCTGCGCGCGGTCTCGTCGCAGACGCCCTCGTCGATGTCGCACGAACCTGCCATGCGCGTAAGCATAGGCGTTCCGAGCGCCGCACGCCAGACCGCGCCGCTGCGACGACTTGCGCGGCGCGCGCGCAGGGTGTTACGGCTCGGACAAAGCGCGGAAGATCGGTGCTCCCGAGGGGTTAAATGACCGACAGACAAGCAAGTTACGACTTCGAGGGATTGATGCGCTGCGCGCGCGGCGAGTTGTTCGGCGTCGGCAACGCTCAGCTTCCCGCGCCGCCGATGCTGATGATGGACAGGGTCACGGCGATCGAGGAGGACGGCGGCGCGCACGGCAAGGGCCGCGTCGTCGCCGAATTCGACATCAAGCCCGACCTGTGGTTCTTCCAGTGCCACTTCCTCGGCGACCCCGTGATGCCGGGCTGTCTGGGCCTCGACGCGCTGTGGCAGCTCACCGGCTTCTTCATGGGCTGGAAGGGGATGCCGGGCCGCGGCAGGGCGCTCGGGGTCGGCGAAGTGAAGTTCTCGGGGATGGTCACGCCGAAGACCCGCCTCGTGCGCTACACGGTCGACTTCAAGCGCCTCATCGACAGGAAGCTCAAGCTCGGCATCGCGGACGGGGTGATGGAGGCGGACGGAACGCCCATCTACCAGACCACCGACATGCGCGTGGGACTGTTCCAGGACGAAGCGCCCGCCTGACCGGCGGTTCATCATCGAGGGAGTTCTGCCCATGCGGAGGGTGGTCGTCACAGGCATCGGCGTCGTCTCGTCGATCGGCAACGACGCGCAGGAGGTCACGGCTTCGCTGCGCGAGGGGCGATCGGGCATCCGGTTCGCGCCCGACTACGCCGAGCACGGGTTTCGGTGTCAGGTGCACGGCGAGCCGCAGATCGACCTCGAGGCGATGATCGACAAGCGCGACCGGCGCTTCATGGGCGACGGCGCGGCGTACAACTACATCGCCATGCGGCAGGCCATCGCCGACAGCGGCCTGACCGACGCGGAAGTGAGCCACGAGCGCACCGGCCTCGTGATGGGTTCCGGCGGCCCGTCCACCAAGAACCTGTTCCAGGCGCATCAGATCGTGCTGGAGAAGAAGTCCCCCAAACGGATGGGGCCGTTCATGGTGACGCGGGGCATGTCCTCGACGAACTCCGCCTGTCTGGCGACGCCGTTCCACATCAAGGGCGTGAACTACTCCATCACCTCCGCCTGCTCGACCTCGGCGCACTGCATCGGCAACGCCGCCGAGATGATCCAGTGGGGCAAGCAGGACGTGATGTTCGCCGGCGGCGGCGAGGAGCTCGACTGGACGCTCTCGTGCCTGTTCGACGCGATGGGCGCCATGAGCGCCAAGTACAACGACACGCCGGAAACCGCCTCCCGCGCCTTCGACGCGACGCGAGACGGCTTCGTCATCGCGGGCGGCGGCGGCGTGGTCGTGCTTGAGGAGCTTGAGCGCGCCAAGGCGCGCGGCGCGCGCATCTACGCCGAAGTCACCGGCTACGGCGCCACGTCCGACGGCTACGACATGGTGGCGCCCTCGGGAGAGGGGGCCGAACGCTGCATGAAGCTGGCGCTGGCGACCCTTGGCGAGCGCAAGGTCGGCTACATCAACGCCCACGGCACCTCGACGCCCGCCGGCGACGTGACCGAAGTGAAGGCGGTGCGCGCCGTGTTCGGCGAGGACGCCATGCCGCCGATCAGCTCCACCAAGTCTCTCACCGGCCATTCGCTCGGGGCGACCGGCGTGCAGGAGGCGATCTACTGCCTCCTGATGATGCAGGGCGACTTCATCGCCGCGTCGGCCAATGTCGGGACGCTCGACCCGGCGATCCGCCCGGAGGAGATCGTCACCCGGCGCGTCGACGACGCCGGGCTCGACACCGTCATCTCGAACAGCTTCGGCTTCGGCGGCACCAACGCGACCCTCGCCTTCAGCCGCTACCACGGATGAGCGTCATGCCGATCATGGAAGGCCGGCGCGGGCTCGTGATGGGCGTCGCCAACGACCACTCCATCGCCTGGGGCGTCGCGAGGACGCTTCACGCCCATGGCGCCCAGATCGCGATCAGCTATCAGGGCGAGTCGTTCGGGCGCCGCGTCGCGCCGCTCGCCGAGAGCATCGGCGCGATCACCGTGTCGGCGGACGTGGGCGACTCCGCGAGCCTCGACGCCGCCTTCGAACAGATCGCCGCGACTTGGGGAAAGATCGACTTCATCGTCCACGCGATCGCCTACTCGGACAAGAACGAGCTGCAGGGGCGCTTTGCGAACACGACGCGGGAAAACTTCCTCCGCTCCATGGACGTCAGCTGCTACTCATTCATCGACGTCACCCGTCGCGCGGCGGAGCTGATGCCCGACGGGGGCGCGGCGCTGACGATGAGCTATCTCGGCGCCGAACGGGTCATGCCCAACTACAACGTCATGGGCGTCGCGAAGGCGGCGCTCGAGGCGTCGGTGCGCTATCTCGCAGCGGACTTCGGCCCCCTTGGCATCAGGGTCAACGCCCTCAGTCCCGGCCCGATGCGCACGCTGGCCGGCTCCGCCGTGGGCGGCGCGCGGCGCGTCTACAAGCGCAGCGCCGAGACGGCGCCCCTGAGACGCAACGCGACGCTCGACGAGGTGGGAGGGGCCGCGCTGTTCCTCCTGTCGCCGCTCGGCGGCGCCGTGACCGGTGAAGTGACGTTCGTCGACGGGGGCTTTCACGCCGTCGGCATGGCGCCCATCGACGAAGGCGCAGCCTGATCGACATGCGATAGCGTTAACGAAACCTTGATCCGGGCGCATATTTGGATCAACCTGCGGTAGTGTTTGCTCCGGAGGTTTCGCTGTGCCGCGTGATGTCGTTGAAGATGCTGACGTAGACGGCGTCTCGGAGCCGAACTCCTGCGCCGGAGCAGGCTCAATCGAGGTCGCGGAAGCCCGCTGGGCCCAGTTCGAAGCACTGATGGCAGCCGACGCGGCTGCGAAGCCGGGGCGCCGCCCGGCGGCGCCGTCGCGCACTCTCCCCCCGATGATCAAGGCCGGCGCGACGGTCGCCGGCGCCCCCCTGAGTGCGCGGGACCGTCTGCCGGCGTCGCTGCGCGCGGCGGCGAAGTCGACCGGGCCGTCCTTTGCGCGGCCGGGCGTGGGCAGAGGGCGCTGGCGCCATCGCGCCGAAGGCGCGGCGGTAGCGCTGATGGCGACGATCGCGCTCGCCATCGCAGGCTACAGCCTTGATCATGCGCAGGGATCGGTCGTCGAGGGCGTCTCGGCGGCGCCCCAGCAGCGCATCTTCGCACGGACGAGCGACCAGGATTATCGCGAGCTGCAGGAACTCATCGCGGCGGCGCTCGACGAGGCCGACGCGCCGCAAGATGCGGCCTATGCGCAGTACGGCTCTTTCAACGGCCCGGCGCAGATAACCTTCGGCGAGGCGGACATGCCCATCGGATCGGGCTTCAACGGCGCCTCCCCGCTCGAAACGATGCCCTTGCTCGAGGCGCTGACCATATGGCCGGGCTCTCCCGCGGCGAGGCCGAGCCTCGCTCGCCTCTCTCCCCCGCCATTCGGCTGAGCCGCCGCGATCAGATTTTCGCGTCCTCTTCCTCCTCGAACTCCTCGCGTACGATCGGCATGGTCATGACATGGGCGCGCCAGTCGGCCTGCGCGTCGAAACAGGGGCATGCCTTGGCGGCGAATTCGTTGTGGCCGTGGACGGTGGACCCCGGAAAGCGGCCGATCAGCGTCGCGGTAAGGTCGTAGAGCGCGGCCTTCTGCTCCTTGGTGCGGGTGTCCTTGGGCTTGCCGTTCTTCGCGAGGCCGCCGACATAGCTGACGCCGATGCTGTGGGCGTTGAGGCCCCGGACATGGGCGCCAGACCGGATCAGCGGCCTGCCGGCCTTCACGGCGCCGTCGAGTTCGATGATGAAGTGGTATCCGATGTCGCTCCAGCCGCGGCCGCGCACATGCCAGTCGCGGATGGTGTCGACGGTTATCGGATCGCCTTCCTTGGTCGCCGTGCAGTGCCAGATGATCTTGTCGATCACGCGCATTCTGCGCTCCTCCCGCTATCCGCCGCGGCGAAGCGCCTGCGGCTGCCGGAAGAGCCTACACCAATAAAAATGTGTTGAAAGACTGGTGGATCCGCGTCGCATAAGGGGGCGGCGCGCGGCCGCCCCCGAAATGGTTCGTCAGGACTTGCCGGCCATCGACTGCAGTTCGGCAAGGCTCTCCTTGACGCGCGCGGACACGATCGCGAAGGCCTCCTCGTTGGCCTTCTTCGCGGCCTCGGCGAGTTCGGTCATGTTCGCCAGCGCCTTCTCCATCGCAATGCGGTAGAGGTCGGCCTGCTTCGCAGCGGCGTCGGGGTTCATGCCGTCGCCGATCTGGCCGATCTGGGCCTGCGCGGCGCTCATGGTCTCTTCGAAGATCGCCATCTGCTTCTTGAAGAAATCCTGGTAGCCGGCGGCGGCGGCGCGGTTCGCCGCCATCAGCGCTTCCATGTTCTTCTTCTGCGAGTCCATCATGGCCTGCATGTCGAAGCCGGGAACCTTGTAATTCTCGAACATCTTCGTCATGTCCGGAACCTTGAACATCTCGGACATTTTTTCGGCGTCGAAGCTGAACATGTTCTTATCGAACATTGTCGTTCTCCCATGGTTGTTGTCAGCGCCCGACCCGACCCGAACGCCCTCCATCCCCCGTATGCTGCGACGCAACATCAAATGCAAGCATAGTATGAATTATGAGACTGATTGATGAGCCGCAGAGACGATCTCGCCGACCAGCATCGCCGTCTCCTCGACGCCCACCGAAACGCGGATGAACCCCTCGTCGATGCCGAGCGCGGCGCGACCCTCGGGCGTGAGGCCGCGGTGCGACGAGCTGGCGGGGTGCGAGAGCGTGGTTCCCACGTCGCCGAGCGTCGGCGCGAAGGGGATGCGGCTCGCGGCGCGCAGGAAACGGTTCGCCGTCTCGCGCCCGCCGTTGAGCCGGAAGCTCACCATGTTGGCGTAGCGGCCCCGCAGCAACGCCGCAGCGCGGGCGTGATCGGGGTGATCGGCGCGGCCGGGATAGAGCACCTGCGCCACCGCGGCGCATTCTCCGAGCGCGTCCGCGAGCGCCGCCGCCGTGGCCGAGGCCCGGTCGTAGCGCAGATCGAATGTGTGCAGGCCGCGCTCGGCGAGCCAGCAGTCGAACGGGCTCGCCGTCAGCCCCCAGGTCGTGGCGGCGTCGTAGAGCGCCCGATTGCGCTCGGGCGTGTCCGCAGCGACCCAGCCGAGCGTCGCATCCGAGTGCCCCGCGAGCAGCTTCGTCACGGAGTGGACGACCACGTTGGCGCCATGAGCGAAAGGGCTGAACCCGCGCGGCGTGGTGAAGGTGTTGTCCACCACCAGCAGCAGGCCCTTCGCGCGCGCGATCTCGGCCGCGGCCTCCATGTCGGCGACGCGCAGCGTCGGGTTCGAGACCACCTCGAGCACGATCATGCGGGTCTCGGGCCGCACGGCGGCGGCGATGGCGGCCCCGTCCGTGGGGTCGACGAAGCTGGTCTCGACGCCCATGCGCGGCAGGTCCTGGCGCATCAGACGCAGGGAGCGGCCGTAGAGCTGGTCGCCGGCGACGATGTGGTCGCCCTGTTTCAGCAGGCCGAGAAATACGGCGCCGACCGCGGCCATGCCGGAGCCGGTGACGACGCCCTTGCCCATCTGCGGCGTCACGCCCTCCATCCAGTCGATCTTCTCGCCGAGCACCGTCGCGTTCGGGTGCCCTTCGCGGGCGTAGGTGTAGCCGGGGCTGCGCCCCTCGTACTGCGCATCCAGCGCATCGGCGTCCACCGAACGCCACGCGACCGCAGTCTGCAGCGGCGTCGTCAGCGGCGAGGAGGAGGACGTCGCCGGCGGCGACCGGCGCACCACCGAGCGGCCGTCCTGGTTGTGGCCCATGGCGCGCGCCGGCGGCGCTGACGTCTCTTCGGGCATTTGGCGATTCTCCTGAGCGGTTGGGGATCAGCGGCGCCGGTTCGGGGCCGACGCCGCGGCCCCCTCTTGCGCCGGCGGGAAGCCTTGCGCAACGTCCTGCAATCGATGACGCGGGAGAGAGCTTCGTGACGCTGGAGAGCGCAAGCGCCCCGCCCGGAGGCACGGGCGCGCCCCTGCTTGACATCCGCGACGTCTCAAAGCGCTTCGGCGCGGTGACGGCGGTCGACGACGTTTCGTTCTCTATCCGGCCGGGAGAACGGCACGCGCTGCTCGGCGAGAACGGCGCCGGCAAGTCGACCCTGGTCAAGATGATCTACGGCTCGCTCCAGCCGACAGCGGGCGGATTTTCGTGGCGCGGCGAAGCCGTCGCGGTCGCCTCGCCGGCTGCGGCGCGGGCCCTCGGCGTCGGCATGGTCCATCAGCATTTCTCGGTCTTCGAGGCGCTCACCGTCGTGGAGAACGTGGCGCTGGCCCTGCCCCGGGAGCCGATGGCCAAGCTGGCCCGCCGCATCCGCGAGGTCTCCGCGAGCTACGGCCTCGCCATCGACCCCGAACGCCCGATGCACGCCCTCTCGGTCGGCGAGAAGCAGCGTGTCGAGATCATCCGCTGCCTGCTCCAGCAGCCGAAGCTGCTCATCATGGACGAGCCGACCTCGGTGCTGACGCCGCAGGAGGCCGAGGCGCTGTTCGTCGTGCTGCGCCGGCTCTCGGACGAAGGCTGCGCGGTGCTCTACATCTCACACCGGCTGGAGGAGGTCCGCGCGCTGTGCTCCGCCGCGACCATCCTGCGCCGCGGCAAGGTCGTCGCCCGCTGCGACCCGCGCGCAATGACAGCGCGCGCGCTGGCGGAAGCCATGATCGGCGCCGGCGTCGGCGCCGTCGAGCGACCCGCTGCGCCGGCGCCCGGCCCGGTGCGGCTCGCCCTGCGCGGGCTCACGCTGCCGGCGACAGATCCGTTCGGCGTGACGCTGCGCGGCGTCTCGCTCGACGCGCGCGGCGGCGAGGTGCTCGCCGTCGCCGGCGTCGCCGGCGAGGGCCAGTCCGAGCTCTTTGCGGCTCTCAGCGGCGAGGCCCGATCCGCGGCCTCGATGGTCGAGATCGACGGCAGGCCGGCGGGCGACCTCGGGCCGACGGCGCGCCGACTGCTCGGGGCCGCCTTCGCGCCGGAAGAGCGCAACGGCCACGCGGCGGTGGGCGAGATGCGGTTGAGCGAAAATCTCGCGCTGTCCCACCATGCCGTCGCCGGCATCTCCCATGGCGGCCTCCTCGGCGGCTGGATCGACTGGAAGGCGGCGCAAGCGTGGTCGGCGCGCGTGCGCGAGGCGTTCGACGTGCGCGGCGGCGGCGGCGACCCGCAGGCCCGCAGCCTGTCCGGCGGCAATCTCCAGAAATTCGTCATTGGGCGCGAGATCCTGCGGGCGCCCGGCGTGCTCGTCGTCAACCAGCCGACATGGGGCGTCGACGCCGGCGCGGCAGCTGCGATCCGCGGCGCGCTGGTGCGGCTGGCGCGGGACGGCGGCGCAGTCGTCGTGGTGAGCCAGGATCTCGACGAGATCTTCGAGATCGCCGACCGGATCGCAGTGATGCGCCGCGGCGCGCTGGCGCCCGCCGCGCCGGCGGCGGAGATGACCGCAGAGCGGCTCGGCGTGCTGATGGGCGGCGCCGACGCCGCAGAGACCGTCGCATGATCGCCCTGGAGGCGCGTCCCGAGGCGTCGCGCGCGCTGGCGCTGGCCTCTCCCGCCCTAGCGATCCTGTTGACGCTCGCGGCGAGCGCTGCGCTCATCGCGGCGCTCGGGCGCGATCCGCTGTCAGCGCTGCACGTCTATTTCGTGTCGCCGTTTCTCGACGGCTACAGCCGCGCCGAGATACTGGTGAAGGCGACGCCGCTGGCGCTGATGGGCGCCGGCCTCGCAATCTCGTTTCGCGCCAATGTCTGGAACATCGGCGCCGCCGGTCAATACACGCTCGGCGCGCTTGCGGCCGGCGCGGTGGCGCTCGCGGCGCCGGAGGCGACCTCGCCGCTGTGGCTCGCTCCCTATCTGGCGGCGGGCGTCGCCGGCGGAATGATCTGGGCCGCAGCGCCGGCGCTTCTGCGGACCCGCTTCAGCGCCAACGAGATACTCGTGAGCCTCATGCTGACCTATGTGGCGGGGCTGCTGCTGGACTGGCTGGTGCGCGGGCCATGGCGCAGCCCCCTCTCCTTCGGTTTCCCGCAATCGCGCGACTTCGCCGAGGCGTTCGTTCTGCCCGTGATCCTCGACGGCACGCGCCTGCATGTCGGCGCTCCGGCGGCGCTGCTGATCGCTGCGGCGCTGGCTCTGGCGATGGCGCGAACGCTGCGGGGCTTCTCGGTGCGCGTGATCGGCGCGTCGCCCCGGGCCGGGGCGTTCGCAGGTTTCAGCGAGAGCGGGACCGTGTGGTTCGCGCTGCTGCTCTCCGGGGGCCTCGCCGGACTCGCCGGAGCCATCGAGGTCGGCGCCGTGATCGGCAAGATACAGCCGGACATCGGCGCCTCGGCGGGCTTCACCGCCATCATCGTCGCGTTTCTGGGCCGGTTGAACCCTTTGGGCGCCGTGCTCGGCGCGCTTGCGCTGGCCGTGAGCGTGATCGGCGGGGAGAATGCGCAGATCCTCCTGAAACTGCCGAAGAACGTCACGGGCGTCTTTCAGGGGATGCTGCTGTTCTTCCTGCTCGCCTGCGACGTCCTGATCCGCTGGCGGATCACGTGGCGGCGAAAGGCGCCGGCATGAGCGGCGGCGCCGCGTTCCAACGGCCGCCGGCGAGAGCGTCCTCGCGCGCCGGGCGTGGAGGCTGATCCGATGGAGCCATTCATTGTTTCTGTAATGATCGCAGCAACGCCATTCCTTTTCGCCGCCACCGGCGAACTGGTGGCGGAGCGCTCCGGCGTGCTCAACCTCGGGCTCGAAGGCATGATGCTGATGGGCGCGGTCACCGCCTTCGCCGCGACGAGCGCCACCGGCTCGCATCTGCTCGGCGCGCTCGCCGGCGCGGGGGCGGGCGTGGCGATGGCGCTCGTCTTTGCGGTTCTGGCGATCTCGCTGATGGCCAACCAGGCCGCCACCGGGCTTGCGCTGACCATCTTCGGCATCGGCGCCTCCGGTCTCGTTGGTCAGCCTTTCATCGGGCAACCGCTTGACAGTCTTGCCAAACTTCCGGCCTGGGAGGCGACTGCGCTGACGCGGATCATCACCGGGCACGACCCGATGACCTATCTGGCGCTGGCGATGGCGGGGGCCGTCGCCTGGTTTCTTTATCGAACGCGGGCCGGGCTGGCGCTGCGGGCGGTGGGTGAGCGCGATGGCAGCGCGCATGCGCTCGGGCTGGCGGTCACCGCCGCGCGATATGCCGCCGTGCTGTTCGGCGGGGCCATGGCGGGGCTGGGCGGCGCCTATATATCAATTGCTTACACACCCATGTGGGGCGAGAACATGACGGCCGGGCGGGGCTGGATCGCTCTGGCGCTGGTGGTGTTCGCGACCTGGCGGCCCGGGAGGCTGGTGGCCGGGGCCTATCTGTTCGCCGCGGTCACTCACGCCCAGTTCTACGGCCAAACCCTTGCGATACCAAGTCAATTTCTGGCGATGGCGCCCTATCTGGCGACGGTTGCGGCGCTGGTCGTCATCTCTCGCGACAAGGCGCTGACCCGTGCGAACGCGCCCGCCTGCCTTGGCAAACCCTTCCGACCAGAACGCTAAAGGAGCATCCATGCGTAGAACACTTGCGGCACTGGCCATTGGCCTCCTGTCAACGACCGCCACTGCACAGGAACTGAAGGTTGGCTTTGTCTATGTCGGTCCTATCGGTGACTTTGGGTGGACTTATCAGCACGATCAGGGACGGCTCGCCGTCGAGGAAGCCTTCGGAGATCGTGTTGAAACCACTTATGTCGAGAGCGTTCCGGAGGGGGCTGATGCGGAGCGGGTGATCCGTCAGCTGGCCGCGTCGGGGCATGGACTGATCTTCACGACGTCCTTTGGATACATGGACGCCACCGCGAAGATCGCAGAACAGTTTCCCGACGTGAAGTTCGAGCACGCCACCGGATACAAGACCGCCGACAACCTCGCCATATACAATGCCCGCTTCTACGAGGGGCGCGCGGTGATCGGCACGATCGCCGGCCGCATGACCAAGACGAACAAGATCGGCTACATCGCGTCCTTTCCGATTCCCGAAGTCATCATGGGCGTCAACGCGGCGACGCTGGCGGCGCAGAAGGTCAATCCCGACGTCGAGATGACCGTGACCTGGGTTAATTCATGGTACGATCCCGGCCGCGAGGCCGACGCCGCCAAGGCGCTGATCGCGCAGGGAATAGACGTCATCATGCAGCACACCGACAGCCCGGCGCCGGTGCAGGCGGCGGCGGAGGCGGGCGCGCTCGCCTTCGGGCAGGCCTCCGACATGCGCCGCTTCGGCCCCGACGCGCACCTGACCGCCATCATCGACGACTGGGCGCCCTACTACGTCAAGCGCGTCGGCGAAGTGCTTGACGGAACGTGGGAAAGCACGAATTCATGGGCCGGGCTCGCCGAGGGCGAAGTGGTGATGGCCCCCTACTGGAACATGCCCTACGAGGTGGCCGTCGAGGCGGCGGACCTCGAGCGCGCCATCCGCCTCGGCCGCGCGCACCCGTTCGAGGGCCCGGTGGTCGACCGCGACGGAACCGTGCAGGTGCCCGAGGGCGAGACCGCGAGCGACGAACACCTGCTGAGCATGGGCTACTTCGTGCAGGGGGTGATCGGAGACCTGCCGAAGTAAAGTCTACTGCGCCGCCGCGGAGAAATACTTGCGGCGGCGCGTGGCGACAAACTGTCCTCGCCAAAAGGCGAATGTTCGCCGGGCGGCGAGGACAGGTCTTCGGGAAGGGGATTTTGCGCCATTGATTTGCGCCGCGAAACCGGGTGAGGACAGCGCGGTTCGCATGAGCCTCGTTTCGAGCCGTTTCCGGCGCGTTCCGGGCTGATCGGCCCGCGACGATGCGCGCAGGGCGCGGGCCGCCCGTCGGTGGAATGCTGACTCAGCATTTCGACCGCCGAGATTGGACGCGATGACCGAGACGCCGCCGCCACCGCCATCGCGCCTGTCGCTCTACGGCGTCGCGGAAGCGCTGCAGACGTTCGGGCTGGCGCTGCTCTCGCCGCTCGCGCTTCCGGGCCTGATGCGCGACGCCGAGGGCGCCCCGGGCCTGCCGAGGTGGAGCCGGCTGACGCCCCGAGAGCGGTGGGCGCTGGTCGCCCTGCCCATGGTCGTGACGCTGATCCTGATCCTCGGCGGCCTGCTGATCACGGCGCGGCTGGTGGCGGTGGTGTTCTTCCCCGGCGATCTGGGCGCCGAGGCGCTGTGGGCCGAGACGCGCACCAGCCTCTTCGTCATCGCAGCGGCGCTCGGCGTGCCGCTGGTGCTTTGGCGCGCGGCGCTGGCCACGCGGCAGACGATGGTGCAGCAGGACAGCCACTTCACCGGGCAATACGCCAGGGCGGTGGAGATGCTGGGCGCCGACAAGGATGCGCGGATGCAGGGCGACGGCGAGCGCCGGCGCGAGCCGAACATCGAGGTGCGGCTCGGCGCGATCTATGCGCTGGAGCGCATCAGCAAACAGAGCGACGCCGACTACCTGCCCATCATGGACGTGCTCTGCGCGTATGTCCGCCAGAACGCGGAGGTGCTGGGCGAGCCGCCCGACGACCTGCCCGAACCGCCGGACGAGGAGACGGCGGAGGAGCGCGCGGCGCGGCTGGCGGCGACGAGGGCGCGCGTCAGTGAGGTCAGGGCGTGGGCCGAGCGCCTGCGAGCGGCGGCGAAGGCGCCGGGCCGGGCGAGCGCGGAGCGGCCGGACCTGAGCGCCGCGCTGGACGTGCTGGCGCGCCGCGCGCCCGCGCGCCGGGCGCTGGAGTTCGAGGGTATGGAGGTTCAACCGCCAGACC
>CAYGUQ010000053.1:0-14135 GCA_964352995.1 uncultured Rhodobacterales bacterium | reverse complement strand
GCGACGCTCGGCGCAGCGCCGACCAGCGCCACGCCGCGCGTCGCCAGCGCCACCGCCGCAAGCGGGCCGGCCCCGGCGCGCGCCCCGAAGAGCGCGGCGCCGTCGGCCGCGCCGAGCGCCGGGTCTGCGGCGCGCTCGGGGTGCGGCATCAGCCCCAGCACGCGGCGGTTCTCCGACAGCACGCCGGCGACGTCCTCCATCGAGCCGTTCGGGTTCTCGCCCGGCGCATAGCGGAACGCCACCCGGCCCTCGCCCTTCAGCCGCGCCAGCGTCTCCCCGTCGGCCACGAAACAGCCGTCATGGTGGGCGACCGGCAGGCGCAGCGTCCGGGGCATGCCGAGGGTGAAGGGGCTCTGGCCCGCCGCCTCCAGCCCCACCGTGCGACAGACGAACTTCAGCCCGGCGTTGCGCATCAGCGCGCCGGGCAGCAGCCCGGCCTCGATCAGCGCCTGGAAGCCGTTGCAAATCCCCAGCACGAGGCCGCCGCGGGCGGCGTGGGCGCGCACGCCGTCCATCGCCGGCGCGCGCGCCGCGATGGCGCCGCAGCGCAGGTAGTCGCCGAAGGAGAAGCCGCCGGGCAGGCCCACGACGTCGAGCCCCTGCGGCAGCTCGCGATCCTTCCACCAGTGCATCGAGACGTCGAAGCCTGCGGCGCGCAGGGCGACGGCGAGGTCCCGGTCGCAGTTCGCGCCGGGAAAGACGACGACCGCGGCCTTCATGCGATCTCCACCGAGTACGTCTCGATCACGGTGTTGGCGAGCAGCTTCTCGCACATCGCCTCGACGTCGGCGCGCGCCTTCTGGGCGTCGGCGCCGGCGAGGTCGATCTCGATCAGCTTGCCCTGCCGCACGCCCTCGACCCCCGTGAAGCCGAGCCCGCCCAGCGCCTGCGCGATGGCGGCGCCCTGCGGGTCGAGCACGCCGGGTTTGAGGGTGACGGTGACGCGGGCTTTCATCTCGACGGCCTCCGGACTGGACCTGCGTCGCATAGCACCGCGCGATCGGCCGGAAAAGCGCCAAGGGCGAACGTGACGGCGCGCCAACGCCGGCCCGCCGTCGACGCCCCGCAACGGCGCGCTAGAGCCGCGATGGATCGGAGAGCGGGGGCGCCCCCGGCCACGCGCCTAGGCGGACGCGTCCGACGCCGCGTGGTCGGCGACGAAGGCCCCGCGCGCGCCCATCGGCCGGTCCGGGCCGACGGTGGTGTCGGCGGCGGTCTCGAACTCCAGCTCCGCGTTCAGCACCGCGCCGAGCAGCGCGGAGAGCGCGCTGATCCAAAGCCACATCAGCAGCGCCGCGACCGCCCCGAGGCCGCCGTAGGTCTCGTTGAAGTCGCTGAAGCGCGCGACGTAGAGGCTGAAGCCCGCCGAGGCGATCAGCCACAGCGCCACGGCCGCGATGGATCCCGGCGTGATCCAGCGCCAGCGCGCCGGCCTGCGCGCGGGCGCATAGCGGTAGAGCAGCGACAGCCCGCCCGCCATCGCCGCGAGCGCGACGGGCCAGCGCAGCACCTGCGCGAGCGTCGCGCCGAGACCCCAGTCCGGCAGCAGCGACAGGATCGCCGGCGCCACCACGACCGACGCCAGCGCCACGACCGCGACGCCGACGAGCGTCAGCGTCAGCAGGAACGTCGCCGCCTGCGCCTTCACGAAGCCGCGCCCCTCCTCCTGCCGATAGGCTGCCGAGACGCCGTCCATCAGCGCCCTCACCCCGGACCGGGCGGTCCAGACCGCGACGAGCGCCGCCGCGATCGACGCCGCGCCCAGCGCGTCCGCCTCTGCGCCGGTCAGCGCCTCGGCTTGGGACTGCACGAGCGCGAACGCCTCCGGCGGCGCGACGTCGCGCAGCATCACGAGGTGGGCGCGAATGGCGGCGGGGTCGGCGAAGAGCCCGTAGACCGCCGCGACCGCCGCCAGCATCGGGGCGATGGAGAGGGCGCCCCAGAACGCGCACCCGGCGGCGATGAGGCTGAAGTTCTCGCGCCCGAAGACGGCCGCCACCCTCCGCGCGACGCGCCACAGGGCGGCGCGGTCGAACTGGCGCGGCGCCGCGACGGAGCGGTTGTCTGCAATTGCGGTCATGCGGCTTCTCCCAGGCGAGGCGAAGCCGAAACGCGCCCGCGCGGCCTCGCGTTCCCTGCGTCGCGCCAGACGCGCGCCACGGAAGCGGCCTGGCGCCGCCGACTTCCGCTCAGGCTGCGGCGCCGCCCAGCATCGCCTCCAGCGACTCCGCGAGGCGCAGGGACGCGACCGGTTTCAGGAAGACGGTCGCGCAAGGCCCAGCCGGGTGGACGCCCGGAAGCACCCGGGCGCCGGTGTGCAGGATGAAGGGCGTCTCGCTGCCGCGAAGCCGCTCGATCACCGGCCGGGCGTCGCCGTCGGCCAGAGCGAAGTCGAGGATCGCGGCGTCCACCGGGTTCCGCTCGATCAGGGCGAGCGCGTCGCCCACGGTCAGCGCCGGGCCGACGACGCGCCCGGCCGCCTCCTCAACCGTCTGCGCAATGTCGAGCGCGATGAGCGGCTCGTCCTCCAGCACGAGGATGCGCCGCCCGGCGAGGCGCGGCCCGGTCGTGCGCGGCCCGGCCGTGAACTGCCCGGTCGGGAGCCGCCTTTCGTCGGGGCCTCCGTCGCCCGGCTCAGCGCGAGAGCCGCGAAAGCGGCAGCCTGAGCCGGATGCGCACGCCGTGCGGTCGCCACTCATAGTCTATGCTCCCGCCGAGTTGTCCGGAGGCGCTGGTCCGCGCCAGCCTGCTGCCGAAACCCTGCGTGTCGGGGGCCGTCAGCTCCTTGTCTGGAACATGCTCCTCCCAGCTTAGTTCCAGGTTTTTTCCTGCAACCTTCCATCCGATCGACAATTCGCCGTCATCGCTGGCGAGGGCGCCGTATTTCACGGCGTTGGTGGCCAGTTCGTGGAAGATGAGCGCGAGGCTGGTGGCGCTCGTGAGGCCGAGGGCGACCTCCGGGCCGTGGATCGCGGCGCGCGAGCCGGCCCCGCCGTAGAGATGCGGCGCCGTCACCTGCCGCACGAGGTCGCCGAGATCGGCGGTCTCCGCCGCGCGGGCCTCGTCGCTGATCGCCGGACTGATGAGCTCATGGGCCTTCGCGAGCGCGCCGAGCCGGCCGCGCAGGTCCGCGCTCATGGTCTCGACGGTGGCGGCGCTGCGCGCGGTCATCGCAACCATGGCCGACGCGACGGCGAAGAGGTTCTTCACGCGATGGTCGAGTTCGCGCAGCAGAAGCTGGCGGGCCTCCTCGGCGCGATGCCGGTCGGTCGCGTCGCGCAGGGTCGCGACGACGCGCGTCGGGGCGCCTCCCGCCACGATGACCGGCGTGATGACGACTTCCCACCAGCGCGCCGCGCCGCGCGCCGATTGCGAGCGGCCCGAGAACCGGCCCAGCCCGCCGAGCCGCGCCGCATCGAGCGCCGCCTTCGCCTCGTCGCGGAGCTCGGACGGCAGGAACTCCGACCAGTGCGCGCCGAGCGCCGCGTCGCGCGAGCCAAGCTCCAGAAGCGCCACGCCGCTCTCGTTCACGAAGCGGATCGCCCCGTCGAGATCGATCACCAGTATGCAGTCGGCGCTCGATTCCAGGACGCTGCGGCTGAACTCCTCGCTCTCCTGCAGCGCGGCGGCCGCCCGGGCGGCGTCGGACACGTCCGTCGCGACGATGAAGACGCCGCTGCGCTCGCCCTCGCTGTCGGTGATCGGCTGGAAGACGAAGTCCACGAGAAGATCGTCAGCCAGCGCGCGCCCCTTGCGCCGGAGCTTCACGGGCACGGCGCGGCCCACATGGGGCGCGCCGCCGGCGTAGACCTGATCGAGCAGGGCGATGAAGCCCTGCGACTCCACCTCGGGCAGCGCCTTGGCGACGGAGCGCCCGACGAGGTCGGTCCGTCCGACGAGCTCTTCATAGGCGGCGTTCACGATTTCAAAGACGTGCTCGGAGCCGCGCGTGATCGCGACCGCGCCAGGGGCCTGCGCAAAGAGGCGGCCAAGCCGGTCGACCTCGGCCTCGGCCTCCCGCCGCGCCAGCACGGCGGCGGTCGTCTCGTTGCCCTGGTTGAAGACGCCGGCGACGGCGCTGTCCTCGCCCCGGATCGGCGTGAAGCTGTAGTTCCAGTAGGTCTCGCGCGGTTGCCCGTCGCGGATCATCGGCAGGTGCTGGTCGAAGAGCGAGATGCTCTCGCCGAACTGCATGACCCGGTCGAACTGGGGGCCGACGATCGGCCAGATGTCGGACCACACCTCGCGGCCGGGGCGGCCCAGCGCCCAGGGGTGGCGCTCCGCCGGGATGTGCGCCCAGGCGTCGTTGTAGAGCAGCCGCAGGTCCGATCCCCAGTAGATCGCCGTCGGAAAGCTCGAATTGAGACAGATCGACAGCGCCGACCGCAGCGACTGGGGCCACTCCGGGACCGGGCCCAGCGGCGTCGACGACCAGTCGAAGGAGCGGATGCGCGCGCCCATCTCGCCGCCGCCGATAAGGAACATGGGATGGCGGGCGCCGGCGGCGTCGGTGAACATCGGTGGCATCCAGAGATCTTTCGCTCGGCTTGGCGGCCGAGCGGCCGAGGAGGGAACCCGGAGACTGAGCTCCGGGACGACGGCTGCATCATGTAAGCGACCCGAACACTATCATAACGGGCCGCGGCTGCGATATCCCGCCGCCGCGATCGCTCGTGCGGTCCGGCTCCGTCTTCGGTTTCCGCCGAGCCTGCGCATGGTCGAGGTGACGCCGACGGCGCAACGGCTCGCGCGAACTCGCGGAAAACAGTCCCCGGGCGGCGCCTCAACCGGTCGGCGGCGCGATGGCGGGACCGCCGCCATGGCGGCGCGGAACGGCTCCCGCGCGCAGGCCGGGCGGCGGCCGGGGTTCCCCATTTCCCGCAGGAACCTGTCCAGCGGTCCGCGTGACGGTTGCGCCGGGCGGGGTGCGGCCGGTCGGGACGGCGCCGGGGATCTCGATCCTGGCGACCCGCCGGTCGCGATCGGCGCCGTGAGCCGTCGGCCCGGCGGTTTCGCGCAGCGCATCCTCGCCGCGACGCGGCTCGGGCGGCGGCGTCCGCGCCATCCTCGCCGGAGCGCGCGGCCGCGATGTTTCGCGGCGCGCCGACCCGTCGAAGCCGATCTGGCGCGGCAGGCTCTCGATGAAGCCGGCCGTCTGACGGAGCGCCACGCCGGGCGGCGACTCACGACATGATCAGGCCGCCGTCGACGTTGATCGTCTGCCCCGTGACGTAGGCCGCGTCCTCGCTGGCGAGAAAGGCGACGAGCCCTGCGACGTCCGCGCCGGTTCCCGCGCGCTTCATCGGCACCTTGGTCTCCACCCATGAGGCCATCAGCGCGCCCGGCGCGTGGCCGCCGAGCATCTCGCCCCAGACGCGGTCGTTGTAGGCCCACATGTCGGTCTCGATGATGCCGGGGCAGATCGCGTTGACGGTGATCGCGTCGAGCGCGACTTCCTTGGCGAGGCTCTGCGTCAGGCCGACCACGCCGAACTTCGAGGCGGCGTAGTGCGGCGTGTAGACGAAGCCGTCGCGCGCCTGGCCCGAGGCCGTGTTGATCAGCCGTCCGCCCCGGCCCGAGGCGCGCATCCGCGCGATGGCCGCCTGACAGCAGAGGAACACGCCCTTGGTGTTGACGTCGAGCGTCTGGTCCCACTCGCGCTCGGTCAGGTCCTCGACGCGGGCGATGGTGATGACGCCCGCGTTCTGCACCGAGACCTCGACGGGGCCGAAGGCGTCCTCCGCGGCGGCGTAGAGCGCCTCGACCGCGGCGCGGTCGGTCACGTCGCAGAGGATGCCGCGCGCGGGCGTTCCCTCCGCTTCGAGGGCGGCGGCGGCCTCGGCGACCCTTGCGTCGACGGAAGCCAGCACGACGCTCGCGCCCTCGGCGCCGAAGCGGCGCGCGATGGCGAGGCCGATGCCCCTGTCGCCGCCGGTGACGACGACCGTCTTTCCCTCGAAGCGCCGCATCTCAATCCCCCGTACTGACAGGCCCCGGCTCGTCGGCGAGCGCGGCGGCGGTGAACTTGTCGGTGATCAGAAGGTCGATGACGCCCGTGCGCAGCGCGCCGCGGATCGCCTCGACCTTGGCGGGGCCGCCGGCGAGCGCGACCACGCGGTCGACGCGCGAAAGCTCCTCCCGCGTCACGCCGATCACCCGCTCGGAGAGCGGCGTCCGCACCGGCTGGCCCGCGGCGTCGTAGAAGCACAGGCTGAACTCGCCCACGGCGCCCGCCTCGGCGAGGTCGCGCAGCTCGCTCGCCGAGAAGACGTTTCCGCTGCGCGCGAGCATCGCGGACGGCTCGATGCCGCCGATGCCTAGGATCGCCAGCGTGATGCGGGCGAAGATGTCCATGGTCTCGCGGACATAGGGGTCGCCCAGCATCACCAGCTTGGCTTCGCGCGACTGCGCCACGCCCTGCGCCGTCAGCAGCCGCGGCTCGGCGCCCGTCAGCCGCGCGAGGCGCGTGATGAGCTGGGTGGCGTGGGTCTGCACGGCCGGATCGCCCATTCCGCCGAGCGCCTGCACGATGTAGCGGGCGCGGTTCGCCCGGCCGGGGTGGAGCGCGTCGACCATCTTGAGGATCGTGGCGCTCCAGCTGGAGACGCCGACGATCTCGCCCTCCTGGAGCGTCGTCTCAAGGAAATGCGCCGCCGCCTCGCCGATGCGCGCCATGATCGGGCCGTCGTGGTTCTCGCTGCACTCCACGACGACCGCCTCCGACAGGCCGTAGCGCTCGCGCAGCCTCGCCTCCAGGTCGGCGTAGACGCCCGAGGGCGCGACGACGGCGATGCGGACGATATCCTCCTCCTGCGCCTTCTTCAGCATGCGCGATACCGTCGCCTGCGAGACGCGTAGATGCCGGGCGATGTCGGCCTGCCGCCGGCCCTCGACATGGTACATCTGCGCGACCCGCGCGATCAGGCGGAGTTCGCTCAGCCGCGACACGACGACCGGCTCCCCCTGCGGATCACGGCGCGAGCGCCCGTGTGACGGCGCGGCGCCACCCCGCGACAAGCGCGTCGCGCGCGGCAGGGTCCGCCGAGGGCTCGACGATCGCCGCGGGCGGCGCGATCGCGCGCAGCGCGGCCCGGTCGGGCCAGAAGCCCACGGCGAGGCCGGCGAGATAGCCCGCGCCGAGCGCCGAGGCCTCGGGCGCGTCGCGCACGGCGATCGGGCGGCCGAGGACGTCGGCGACGAGCCGCCTCAGGAACGGGCTGCGCGTCGGCCCGCCGTCGACGAAGAGCGCGCCGTTCGCCGCCCCCATGGCGTCGAGGACGTCGAGCACCTGCAGGGCCATGCTCTCGGCCGCGGCGCGCGCCACATGGGCGGGGCCGGCGCCGAAGGTGAGGCCGGAGACGAGCCCCCGCGCCCCGGTGCTCCAGTGCGGCGCGCCGAGCCCGACATGGGCCGGGACCATCGCCACGCCCGCGCTGTCGGATGCGGTCTCCGCGAGGGCGAGCAGGGCGTCGACGTCGGCGAGGCCGAGCAGCCGGGCGGCCCACGGAAACAGCGACGCGCTGACGAGGATGTTGCCCTCGAAGGCGTAGGTCGCCCGGCCGCCGAGCGCCCAGGCGACGGTCGTCGTCAGCCCGGGCGGCGGCGGCGCGAAGGCGGCCAGCGTCGTCATCACCGAGGAGCCGGTGCCGAAGGTCGCCTTGCCGTCGCCCGGCTCGGACGCGCCATGGGCGAAGAGCGCGGCGTGAGAGTCGCCGATGGCGGCGGCGACCGGCAGGCCGTCCGCCAGCCCCGGCGCGCCCGCCGTGACGCCGAAGGCGCCGGCGCTGTCGCGCACCTCCGGCAGCCCTGCGCGGTCGACCGCGAAGATGTCGAGCAGCCGCCCATCCCATGCGAGGCTGGCGATGTCGAGAAGCTGCGTGCGGGCCGCGTTCGAGGCGTCGGTCGCGTGGACGGCGCCGCCGGTGAGGTTCCAGACGATCCAGCTGTCCACCGTGCCGAGCCGGACGTCGCCGGCGCGACGGCAGTTCTCCGCCAGCCAGCGCAGCTTGGTCGCGGGGAACATCGGGTCGAGCGGCAGGCCGGTCAGCGCCAGCACCTCGGGGCCGACGCCCTCGGCGACGAGCCGCGCGCAGTCGTCGGCCGTGCGCCGGCATTGCCACGAGACGACCGGGCCGAGCGGCTCGCCCGTTCGCCCGTCCCACGCCAGCACGGACTCGCGCTGGTTCGATACGCCGATCGCCTCGATCGAGACGCCCGGCGCGCCGGCGAGGCACTCGGCGACGGCGGCGAGCACGCTCGACCAGATCGCGCGCGCGTCCTGCTCAACCCAGGCCGGCCGGGGATGGGAGACGGCCACAGGCGCCGAGCCGCGCGACACCACCGCGCCGGAGCGGCCGATCAGGACGGCCTTGCTGTTCGTCGTGCCCTGGTCGAGGGCGAGGACGGCGCTGGTCACGGCCGCTCCCTCAGGCCGCGCGCTTGCGGGCGATCAGCGCCTGCGCGGCGTCGGCGATGGCGGCCGGGGCCATGCCGAACGCGTCGAGCAGGAACTCCGCCGAGCCGGTCGGCGCGAAGACGCCCGGCACGCCGAGCCGTCGCATCGGCGCCGGCGCCTCGTCCACGACCACCTCCGCGACGGCGCTGCCGAGGCCGCCGAAGACGGTGTGCTCCTCGCAGGTGAGGATCGCGCCGGTCTCGCGCGCCGCGGCGACGATGGCGTCCCGGTCGATCGGGCGCACCGTCGCCATGTCGAGCACCCGCGCCGACACGCTGCGGCCAGCGAGGATTTCCGCCGCCTTCAGCGCGCGGTGCGTCAGCGTGCCGTTCGCGATCAGCGTCAGGTCTCGCCCCTCCCTCAGCGCGACCGCGCGGCCCGGCTCGAAGCGGAAGTCCTCCGGGAACAGGTCCGGCACGCCGACGCGGCTGAGCCGCAGGAAGCAGGGGCCGCGGGTCTCCTTGGCCCAGGCCACCGCCGCGGCGGTGGCGATCCGGTCCGCCGGCGCGATCACCGGCAGGTTCGGCAGCGCGCGCAGCCAGGCGAAGTCCTCGATCGAGTGATGCGTCGGCCCCAGCTCGCCATAGGCCATGCCCGAACTGATGCCGACGAGCTTCACGTTCGCGTCCGAATAGGCGATGTCGGCCTTGATCTGTTCGAGCGCGCGGCCGGTCAGGAAGCAGGCGGCGCCGCAGACGAAGGGTATCTTGCCGCCGTTGGCGAGGCCGGCGCCCACGCCGACCATGTTCTGCTCGGCGATGCCGACGTTGATCATTCGCTCCGGCCAGCGGTCGCGGAACCCGCCGAGCTTCGACGAGCCCACACTGTCGTTGCAGACGGCGACGACGTCGCGGTCCTCGGCGGCGAGCCGTTCCAGCGTCTCGGCGAAGGCGTCCCGGCAGTCGTGCAGGCGGGCGCCGGCGAGGGCGGCGGTCATCGCGCGGCCTCCTCGAGCTCGCGCATCGCCTGGGCGTACTGGGCGGCGTTCGGCACCTTGTGGTGCCACGCCACGTCGTCGGCCATGAAGGAGACGCCCTGGCCCTTGTTGGTGTGCGCCACGACGCAGCGCGGCCGGCCGGGCGCGACCCGGTCGCGGCCGAACGCGGCGAGGATCGCCGCCATGTCGTGCCCGTCGATCTCCTCCACCGACCAGCCGAAGGCGGCCAGCTTCGGCGCGAAGGGCGCCAGCGCGTTGGTGTCGGCGAGCCGGGCGCCCTGCTGCAGGCGGTTGTGGTCGATGACGAGCGTGAGGTTGTCGAGGCCGAAATGCGCGGCGGCCATGATCGCCTCCCAGTTCGAGCCCTCCTGCATTTCGCCGTCGCCCGTGACGACGACCGTACGCCAGGCCGCGCCGTCGAGCTTCGCCGCCTTCGCCATGCCGACCGCCACCGGAAGGCCGTGGCCGAGCGGGCCGGTGTTGGTCTCCACGCCCGGCACCTTGGTCCGGTTGGGGTGGCCGTTGAGCCGGCTGAGCGGCTTGAGGAAGGTCGAGAGTTCGTCCCTGGGGAAGAACCCGCGCTCGGCGAGCACCGTGTAGAGCGCGTTGGCGGCGTGTCCCTTGCTCAGCACCAGCCGGTCGCGGTCGGGGTCGAGCGGGTTCGCCGGGTCCACCGACAGCACGCGGAAATAGAGGGCCACAAGCAGGTCGATGACCGACATCTCGCCGCCGAGGTGACCGGCGCCGGCCTCGTAGACCGCCTGCAGGTCCCGCCGCCGGATCCGGTTGGCGAGCGTCTCCAGCTCCGAGGGCATCACGCAACTCCTGAATAATTATTCGGTATAAATTATCCATCCGCATCCGGGGGCTGTCAAGTCGCCCGGAGGGCTTGACGAGCTTCCAGGCTTGTCGCTATCGTATTTCCCATCAGCAATGAATAAAAATTCACGGGGAGCGCCAGATGGCGGGGGAGTCGAACGAGAACTCGGCGAGGCGGACCCTCAGCGAGCTCTTCTCCCTCGGCGGCGCGACCGGTCCGCTGATCGGGCTGGTCCTGCTGTGCCTCTTCCTGAGCGTCGCGACCGACTCGTTCCTGTCCGTGCGCAACTTCCTCAACGTGCTCGACCAGATCACCGTGCTCGGCATCATGGCCGTCGGCATGACCTTCGTGATCCTGATCGGCGGCATCGATCTCGCGGTCGGATCGGTCCTGGCGCTGTCGATGATGGTGCTCGGCTACGCCAACATCGTGCTCGGGCTGCCGATGCCGGTCGCCATCGCCGCCGCGCTCGTCGCGTCGGCGGCGAACGGCCTCGTCGCGGGCGTCATGATCACGCGCTTCAACGTGCCGGCCTTCATCGCGACGCTCGCGATGATGTCGATCGCGCGCGGGCTTGCGAACATGATCACCAACGGCTCCCAGCTCATCGGCTTTCCGGCCTGGTTCAATCTCGCCGCGATCATCCGCTACGGCGGCTACGTGACGGTCACGGTGGCGGTGATGGCGGCCGTCTTCGCCATCGCCTGGGCCTACCAGCGCTACCGCTTCGGCGGCCGCACGCTCTACGCCGTCGGCGGCAACCCCGAGGTCGCGCGCCTCGCCGGCATCAACGTCAAGCGCGCCACCGTGCTCGTCTACATGGTGTCGAGCCTGCTCGCGGGGCTCGGCGGCGTCCTGCTCGCGGCGCGCCTCGACGCGGTGCAGCCCAGTTCGGGCGTCTCCTACGAACTCGACGCCATCGCGGCCGTCGTCATCGGCGGCACGAGCCTTTCGGGCGGCGTCGGCGGGATCGGCGGCACCATCATCGGCGTGCTCATCATCGGCGTCCTGCGCAACGGGCTGAACCTGCTGCAGGTCTCGCCCTTCCTGCAGCAGGTCGTCATCGGCCTCGTCATCGTTCTCGCGGTCGCCGCCGAGACGTTCAAGAAACGGCGCGCCTGACCCGGCGCGCCCACGCCAAGCCCGGAACAAGCCGGGCGACAGGGTCCCGGCCGGATCGAACCGGCGGACCGAACCCACCGAGGAGGAACGACCCCGTGAAGCCCACCCTCAAGTCCATCCTCGCGACGGCCTCGATCGTCGCGCTGGCCGGCGCCGCGCAGGCGGAGGTCAAGAAGATCGGCCTCGCCGTGCCGAACCTGCAGGCCGACTTCTTCAACCAGATCAAGCTCGGCGTCGAAGGCTACGGCGCCGAGAAAGGCATCGAGGTCATCGTCGTCGACGCCAAGAACGACACGGCCACCCAGGTCAGCCAGGTCCAGGACCTGATGACCCAGGGCATCGACGCCTTCATCTACATCCCCGCCGGCGCGGCCGCCGCGGCCGTGCCGACCCGTCTCGCGCGGCAGGAGGGCATCCCGGTCATCAACGTCGACCGCACGCCCGACGGCGAGCCCGGCGACACCTTCATCGCCGGCGAGAGCGTCGAGTCGGCCTATGCGGTCTGCGACCACATCATCCGGTTGCAGGGCGGCCAGGGCAAGATCGCCATCATCCATGGCCAGAAGGGCACCACGCCCGAGGTCGACCGCTTCGCCGGCTGCAAGCGCGCGATCGACGAGCACGCGGGCGTCGAGCTCGTCGCCCAGCAGTGGAGCCAGCAGTGGTCGCCCGACGAGGGCTTCTCCATCGCCCAGAACATGCTCCAGGCCCATCCCGACATCACGATGATCTTCGGCCAGGCCGACGGCCTCGCGATGGGCGCGGCGAAGGCGGTCGAGGTCGCGGGGCTGCAGGATCAGGTCGTGATCGGCGGCTACGACGGCGACGTGGCGGCGCTGGAGTACCTCGCGCAGTGCCAGGGCCCGTTCTGGGTGACGGCGACGCAGAGCACGCAGCTCATGGGCCGGCTCGCGGTGGACAGCGCCATCGCCGTGGCGGCGGGCCAGACGGTGCCGGAGCGCCAGATCCCCGACGCGGTGCTGACCACCTGCGCCAACGCCGACCGCTTCGTCGCGAAGCATCCCTGACCGGACGCGGGCGCGCCATGACCGACCCAATCCTGTCGCTCAGGGGCGTCCGCAAGTCCTACGGGGCGACGGAGGTCCTCAGCGGGATCGACCTCGACGTCCGCGCGGGCGAGGTCGTGGCGCTGCTCGGCGAGAACGGGGCCGGAAAGTCCACGCTTTCCGGCGTCATCGCCGGCTCGGTCCGGCCGTCGGCCGGGGCGATGACATGGCTCGGCCGGCCCTACGCGCCGGCCAGCCCGCGCCAGGCGATCGACCTCGGCGTGGCGCTCATCCATCAGGAGCTGCGGCTCCTGCCGCATCTCTCCATCGCGGAGAACGTCTATGTCGGCCGCTACCCGATGCGGGGCGGCCGGGTGGACCGCCGGCGGATGGTCGCCGACGCGACCGAGCAGCTCCGCCGTCTCGGCCTGACGATCCCCGCGACGCGCCGCGTCGCGGGGCTCTCCACCGCCCAGCAGCAGCTCATCGAGATCGCCAAGGCGCTGGCGCTGAACGCGCGGCTCCTGATCCTCGACGAGCCGACGGCCGCGCTCGGCGGCGCCGAGGTGGAGCTCCTGTTCCGCCAGATCGAGGCGCTGCGGCGCGACGGGGTCGGGATCGTCTACATCTCCCACCGTCTCGAGGAGATCCGGCGCATCGCCGACCGGATCGTCGTGCTGCGCGACGGCGCCAAGGTGCGCGAGTTCGACAGCGGCGCGACGGACGTGCGCGCCATCGTCGAGAGCATGGTCGGACGCAGCCTCGAGCGGATGTTTCCCGCCATGCCGGCGCCGCGCGAGACCGTCGCGCTCTCGGTCGAGGGCCTCTGCTCGCCCAGCGGCGACTTTCGCGACGTGAGCTTCGCGGTGCGCGAGGGCGAGGTGTTCGGCATCGCAGGGCTCGTCGGCGCCGGCCGCACGGAACTGGTGCGCGCGATCTGCGGGGCCGACGCCATCGCGGCCGGCCGCGTGCTCCTGCGCGGCCGGGACGTCACCCCGCGCGAGCCCGCCGACGCGATCCGGCGCGGCATCGTCCTCGTCCCCGAGGACCGCAAGGACCAGGGCCTGATCCTCGACCACGCGATCGGCGAGAACATCGCCTACTGCAACCGCGAGGCCGTCACCCGCGGCGGCTTCGTCGTCTGGCGGCGCCTCCGCGACTTCGCGCAGGAAAAGATCCGGCTGTTCGGCGTGAAGGGGCGCGGCCGACAGGCCGTCGGCGAGATGTCGGGGGGCAACCAGCAGAAGGTCGTGCTCGCCAAATGGCTCGCACGCGACCCGCAGGTCGTGGTGCTCGACGAGCCGACGCGCGGCATCGACGTCGGCGCCCGCGCCTCGATCTACGAAATCATCCGCGACCTCGCCGCGCAGGGGCGCGCGGTGATCGTCGTGAGCTCCGACCTCGAGGAGGTGCTCGGGGTCTCGCACCGCATCCTCGTGATGGCGAAGGGCAGGGCCGCCGGCGTTCTCGACCGGGCGGCGGCGACCGACGTCGCGGTGATGGAGCTCGCCACATCCTGACCGGAGGGACTCTTCGATGACCGACATCACGCTCGACGCGCCGCGGCTCTTCGACCTGAGCGGACGCGTCGCGCTCGTCACCGGCGCCGGCAGCGGGATCGGCCAGCGCATCGCGCTGGGCTACGCCCAGTGCGGGGCGGACGTCGCCTGTCTCGACCGCCGCGGCGACGGCGGGCTCGACGAGACGCTGGCGATGATCGCGCCGACCCGGCGGCGCGCCATCGCGCTCGCCGCCGCCGTGACGTCGCAGGCCGCCGGCGCCGACGCCGGCCGG
>CAYGUQ010000052.1:0-14162 GCA_964352995.1 uncultured Rhodobacterales bacterium | reverse complement strand
AGGCGCTTGCGGCGCTGATCGTCGGCGGTGTCGGCGGGGTCATCGGATGGCGCATGGCGCCCCGGCTCGCCGACCGCCACGCCGGGCCCCGCCACGCCGCCGAGGCCCCCGCCTTCGCCTCCGGCCGCGCCGCCGCGCTCGCCGCGTCGGCAGAGCCGGACTGGCGCCCGGAGGACCGAGAGGATAGATAATGGCGCAATGCAGCACGCGAGAGGCCGGGAGCGGATGCCGAAGATCACCTACATCGAGCATGGCGGCAAAGAGCATGTCGTCGAGGTCGCCGAAGGGCTCACCGTGATGGAGGGCGCCGTGAAGAACAGCGTCCCCGGCATCGACGCCGACTGCGGCGGGGCCTGCGCCTGCTCCACCTGCCATGTCTATGTCGACCCGGCCTGGTATGAGAAGCTGCCGGCGAAGGAGGCGATGGAGGAGGACATGCTGGACTTCGCCTATCAGCCGCAGCCGACGTCGCGCCTCACCTGCCAGCTCAAGGTGACGCCGGCGCTGGAAGGTCTCGTCGTGCGGATGCCAGAGAAGCAGATCTGAAACGTTCGCGCGCTAAGAGTTGGAACTGAATGGAGTTTGGGGAGGCGGGCATGATGCGACGGCGGCCGGTGATCGGAGTGAGCGGATCGATGCTCATGGCCGAAGGGTCCTACGCCGTCCAGGCGGCCGGAATGCGCAATCTCGAGGCCGTCGCCGAAGCGGCGGACTGCCTGCCCGTCATCGTGCCCGGCATGCCCGACCACGCCGAGATCGTGGAGCTGCTGGAGCTGTGCGACGGCTTCCTGCTGACCGGCGGCCGCGCCAACGTCCACCCGAGCCGCTACGGCCACGCCGAGACCGAGAAGCACGGCTCCTTCGACCATGGCCGCGACGCCGTGGTGCTGCCGCTGATCGGCGCCGCCCTTGAGGCCGGCCTGCCGATCTTCGGCGTCTGCCGCGGCATTCAGGAGATGAACGTCGCCCTGGGCGGCACGCTCCACCCCGAGATCCGCGAGCTGCCCGGCCGGATGAACCACCGGATGCCGCCGGGCGAGAAGGACCCCGAGATCATCTTCCGCAAGCGCCATCCCGTCAGGCTGACGCCCGGCGGAGAGATCGCGCGGCTCGTCGGCGCCGAGGAGATCGTGACCAACTCGCTGCACGGGCAGGGCGTGGAAGAGGCCGGCGCGCGGGTCGTGATCGAGGGCGTCGCCGAGGACGGCACGGTCGAGGCGATCAGCATCGCCGGCGCGCGCCGCTTCGCCATCGGCGTGCAGTGGCACGCGGAATACGACGCCAGCGCCGACCCGGTGCACTGCGCCCTGTGGCGCGCGTTCGGCGCAGCGGCGCGGGACGCCGCCATCCGGCGCGAGCGTCGCGGCGCCGCCTGAACGCGACGTCTCTCCCCAGGTCGGCCGGCGCGTCACGCTGCGGTCGCCGCTCAGCGTCCCTTGAAGAGCCCGCCCAGCACGCCGCGCAGGATCGTGCGGCCTGCGCGCGACCCCAGCGAGCGGGCGAAGCTCTTCATGAAGGCGTCGCCCACGCTGTCTCCCCGGCGCGACCGCGCCGCCGGCTTCGACTGCGCTGGGGGCTTCGGGGCCGATCCGCCGGGGCTCCAGCGACGCCCGCGGCTGAAGTCTCCGCCGCCGTCGCTCCGCTCCGCCTCGCCGCGGTTCCACGCCTCGAAGGGATCGGGCTCCGGCGGCGCCGCCTCCGCCTGCGCGGCGGCCTGCGCGGCGCGGGCTGCGAGGATCTCGCTGGCGCTCTCGCGGTCGATGGCGGTCTCGTACTTGCCGGCGAGCGGGGAGGCCGCGCGCGCCGCCTCGCGTACCGGCGCGTCGGCCGGGCCCATGCGGCTGAGCGGTGGGCGGATCAGCGTGCGCTCCACGGGGCGCGGCGCGCCCTTGGCGTCCAGCGTCGAGACCAGCGCCTCGCCGACGCCGAGCAGGGGCAGGACCTCGGCGGTGTCGAAGGCGGGATTGGGTCGGAAGGTCTCCGCCGCCACCCGCAGGGCGCGCGCGTCGCGCGGGGTGTAGGCGCGCAGGGCGTGCTGGACCCTGTTGCCGAGCTGTCCCAGCACCGCGTCGGGAATGTCGGCGGGGCTCTGGCTGATGAAGTAGACGCCGACGCCCTTGGACCGGATCAGCCGCGCCACCTGCTCCACCTTCTCCAGCAGCGGCCTCGGCGCGCTGTCGAACAGCAGATGCGCCTCGTCGAAGAAGAAGGCGAGTTTCGGCTTGTCCGGGTCGCCGACCTCGGGCAGCTCCTCGAAGAGCTCGGAGAGCAGCCAGAGCAGGAACGTGGCGTAGAGCCGGGGGCTGCGCATCAGCCGGTCCGCCGCCAGCACGCTGATGCGGCCGCGGCCGTCCGGCTCGGCGCCCATCATGTCGGCGAGGTCGAGCGCCGGTTCGCCGAAGAAGGACGCCGCGCCCTCGGTCTCCAGCACGAGCAGGCGGCGCTGGATCGCGCCGATGGAGGCGGTGGAGACATGGCCGTGGCTCAGCGAGAGCGCCTGCCGCCGCGCGCCGATCTCCGCCAGCAGCGCCCGCAGGTCCGCGAGGTCGAGCAGGGCGAGCCCCTCCTCGTCGGCGAGCCGGAAGGCGATGTTGAGCACCCCCTCCTGCGCGTCGTTCAGCTCAAGCAGCCGCGCAAGCAGCAGCGGCCCCATCTCGGTGATGGTGGTGCGGACGGGATGGCCCTGCTCGCCGAACAGGTCCCAGAACAGCACGGGGAAAGCGCGCGGCGCCACCGCGCCCATGCCGATGGTCTCGACGCGGCCGGCCAGCTTGCCGTCCGGGGCGAAGAGGGCGGGGTCGGCCGCCTGCGCGAGCCCCGACAGGTCTCCCTTGACGTCGGCCATGAACACCGGAACGCCGGCGTCGGAAAACGCCTCCGCCAGCACCTGCAAGGTGACCGTCTTGCCGGTGCCGGTGGCGCCGGCGACGAGGCCGTGCCGGTTCGCCCGCCGCAGGATCAGCGTCTGCGGGTCGCGCCCCTCGGCCCCGCCGCCGCCGATGAAGATCTCTTCCATGCCGCCCCTCTCGCCCCCTCGTTGTCGCCCCGACGTCACGCTCACGTTTCATTCACGATTCACGGTTAATGTGAAATGGCGTCGAGGGGGAGCTTTCGGCTCCGTCTCAACGTCTCCTCCCTGTCGAACTGGCCGCGCCTGGTGCGCGGCCTTTTTTTTCGCTGATGGAACCTGCCTTGAGGCGCTTGACCTGCGCCGCCGTCTCAGCCTAGCGTCAGCGCCAATAGACCGGCCAGTCCGGCGGGGAGAGATGTCGCAGGGGAAAGAGCGTCCGGCTTGTTGGGCGCTCTTTCCTTTTTGCGGAAGCATCCAAACATAGCCCCGGAACCCGGCGCTGCCGGCCCACGCGATGAGAGGAACGTTCCTGTGCGGCGTAGTCTGATCACCACCCTGGCAATCCTCGGCATGTCCGCGGGCGGCGCGCTCGCCCAGACGGAGGAGCGCCCCGTGACGCGCACCACGTTCGGCGACTGGACGCGCGTCTGCGTCGACGCCACGCAAGAGTGCGCGCTGGAGCAGGCCGGCAAGACGGCCAACGGCGAGAACGCCCTGTTCTTCCAGATCCAGAAGCTGCCGGAGCCGCGCACCGTGGACGGCGTGAGCATCGAGGCCATCGCGATCATCCGCGTGCCGCTCAACGTCGTGCTGTCCAACCAGCTGCGGCTGCGCGTCGATCAGGGCGAAGTGACCGCCTCGCAGTATCTCACCTGCAACCCGCAGGGATGCATCGTGCAGGCGCCGCTGCGGCCCGAGCAGCTTGAATCGTTTCGTCGCGGCGCGCGCGCCGAGCTCGGCTACACGCTGATCCAGGGCGACAAGGTCGGCGACGTTTCGGTGACGCTGTCGCTCTCGGGCTTCACGCGCGGCTACGAAGGCATCTGAGACGCGACGGCGCGGCCGCTCAGGCGCGCCGCGCCGCCAGCACCGCGTTGAGGCCGCCGAACGCGAACGAGTTCGAGAGCGCGGCCTCGACGCGCCGCTCCCGCGCAACGCCGGGCGTCACGTCGAGGTCGCAGGCGGGGTCCTGCCGGACGAGGCCCACCGTGGGCGCGATCACGCCTTCCGAGAGCGCGAGAATGACCGCCGCCATCTCGACCGCCCCGGCGCCGCCGAGGCAGTGCCCGTGCATGGACTTGGTCGACGACACCGACACGGCGTCCGCCGCGCCGCCGAAAGCCGCCCTGATCGCGGCGCATTCGGTGCGGTCGTTGGCCGCCGTCGCCGTGCCGTGGGCGTTGATGTAGCCGACGTCCTCCGGCGCGAGGCGCGCGTCGAGCAGTGCGCCGCGGATCGCCCGCGCGGCCCCTTCGACCGAGGGCGTGACGATGTCTCCCGCATCGGCCGTCATGGCGAAACCGGCGAGCTCTGCGAGAATCGGCGCGCCGCGGCGCGCGGCCCGCTCCCACTCCTCAAGCACCAGCACCGCCGCGCCTTCGCCTTGCACCATGCCGTTGCGCGTCTCGCAGAACGGGCGGCAGCCGTCCTTCGACATCACGCGCAGCCCCTCCCACGCCTTGATGACGCCGAACACCAGCGGCGCCTCGGCCCCGCCGGCGAGCATCACGTCGGCCCCGCCGGAGCGGATCAGATGGAAGGCCTGCCCGATGGCGTGGTTGGAGGAGGAGCAGGCGGTGGAGACCGTCCAGGCCGGCCCGGTCAGGCCGTGCGCCATGCTGATCTGGCTGGCGCCCGCATTGGTCATGAGCCGCGGCACCACGAAGGGATGCACGCGGTTCTTCTTCTCCTCGTAGACGGCGCGGTAGTTGGCGTCGACGGTCTCCATCCCGGTCAGCGCCGTGCCGATGGCGACGCCGGCCCGCGGCGCCAGCGCCTCGTCGACGTCGAGGCCCGAATGGGCGACCGCCTCCGCCGCCGCGGTGAGCGCAAGCTGGGTGGTGCGGTCGAGCAGGGCGAGCTCGGACTTGCCGAACCGCTCCTCGCCGACGAAGCCCTGCGCCGGCGCGCCGATCGTCACCGACAGCCGGTCGACGTTCTCGATGGAGAGCGGGCCGACGCCGCAGCGCCCCTCGCGCAGCCCGGCGACATGCGCCTCGCGACCGACCCCCAGCGCCGAGACGACGCCAAGGCCGGTGACGGCGACCCTGCGCATCGCGGTCACGCCTGTTCGGTGATCAGCCGCCTGACCGCCTCGACGATCTTGCCCACGGTCGAGATGTCGAACTCAGAGGCCGAAGGATCGTTCGCGTTGTAGGGGATCGAGATGTCGAACGCCTCCTCGATGGCGAAGACGATCTCGACGAGCCCGAGGCTGTCGACCCCGAGCTGCTCGGGCGATGCGTCGAGCGTCACCTCATGCGGCTCGAGCATGGCCTGCTCCGCAATGATGGCGATGATCTTGCGGGCCACGTCATCGGTCATTTCGGCTGCCTCATTCGCGCTTTAGGGGGCTTCTAGCGGGTGCGCTCAAGCTCGGAAAGCCGTTTCTTGAGCAGGCGCACCGCCTCGACAAGGCGTGGCAGCCGTCGCGTCGCGAGGATGATCCCCAGCGCCTCCGACCGTTCGAGAGCCGGCGCGCCCAGCAGCACGCTGCGCGGCCTCGCGTCTCCGCCTATGCCGGCCCGCGCCGCCGCCACCACGTCGTCGCCCACCGTGACGTGGTCGGCGACGCCGCTCTGGCCGCCGAGCACCACCCGCGCGCCGATCCTGCTGCTGCCGGCGACGCCGGTCTGCGCGCAGAGCATCGCGTTCTCGCCAATCGAGACGTTGTGGCCGATCTGGACCAGGTTATCGATCTTTGCGCCGTTCGCGACCGTGGTGTCGGCCAGCGTTCCGCGGTCTATCGTGGCGCCTGCGCCGATCTCCACGTCGTCGCCCAGCGTCACGGCGCCGAGCGAATGGATGCGCGAGAGCGAGACGTTGCGCGAGGCGTCGTCCACCCGGCCCTCGGCCTTGGCCGCCTCCGCGGCGCCGCGGCGCTCGGTGACGAAGCTGAAGCCGTCTCCGCCGATCACCGCGTTGGCGTGAATGACGCAGCGCGCCCCGATCCGCACGCCATGGCAGAGCCGCGCGCCGGGGTGGATCAGGCAGCCGGCTCCGATCGTCGCGCCGGCGCCGACGAAGACCTGCGCGACGAGCACCGCGCCCGCGCCGATCCGCGCGCCCTCCGACACGACGCAGAGCGGCCCGACGGCGGCGGTCGGGTCGATCTCCGCCGTGGGGTCGATCACCGAGGAGGAATGAGCGCCGACGGCGACGCGCGGCGGCGGGTCGAAGCGGCGGGTCAGCGCGGCCATCGCGTGACGCGGCCGCGCGGCGAAGAGCGCGGCCTCCAGCCCCAGCGCCCGCCAGTCGGCGCCGTCGGCGAGCAGCGCGACGCGCGCGTCGCCTTCGCCCAGCTGCGCCGCATGGGCGGCGTCTCCCGCGACCGCCAGGGCGTCGGCCCTTGCGTCCCGCGGCGTGGCCATGCCCCGTAGCGCGATGGCGCCGTCGCCCTCGAAGCGCAACCCGCACTCCGCGGCGAGCTGAGACACGGTGATGCCCGCGCCTTCCGGGGCGGCGACCTGTGGCGCTGATGTCATGGGCGGCTCCGGCGCGGCGTTCGCCGGCACTCTAGAGCGTCCGACGCCCCGCTGGCCAGCCGCAGCGAGGCGCCGCCGCCCTCAGGCCTCTGGAAGCTGGACGCCGGCGCGGCGCAGCGCCTCCAGCGCCAGAGCGTCGCGGCCGTAGACGTCGGTGCGGAACTGAAGCGTCCCGGCCTCGTCGACCCAGACGGTGCGATAGGTGATGTGCACGGGCACATGGGCCTCGAGGTTCACGTATCGCTCGCTGCCGCGCGCCAGCGTCCGCTCGATGAAGCCCTTCGGATCGTCCATCTGCGGCGCGAGCAGAACTTCGGCCAGCAGCAGCGGGTTGCGCACCCGCACGCAGCCCCAGCTATAGGCGCGACGGTCGCGATTGAAGAGGTTTTTCTGCGGCGTATCATGAAGATAGATGTTGTTGTGGTTGGGAAACATGAACTTCACGAGACCCAGCGCATTGCTGGACGAGGGCCGCTGGCGGATGCGGTAGGGGAAGCTCGCCTGCGTGTAGACCGACCAGTCGTGGCTGGCGGCGTCGACGGGCAGCGGGCCGCCGTCGGGCCGCGAGAGCTGCATGTTGCGCTGCGCGAGGATGGTGGGGTCTTCCTGCAGGCGCGGCAGCAGGTCTTCTGTCGCGATGCTGCGCGGCACGAACCATGTCGGGTTCAGGACGAGGTGCTCCATCTCGTCGGAGAACTCCGGCGTCTGCTCCTTGTCGCGCCCGATCACGACCCGCTCGCGGAACAGGATGCTGTCCCCGTCGAACAGCGTCACGGTGAAGTCGGGCAGGTTGACCATCACCCGCCGCGCGCCGAGCGGCCGGTTCAGCCAGCGGATGCGCTCGAGGTTCACCGCGATCTGCCCGAGCCTGAACGCCGGGCCCGCGTTGAGCGCCGCGAGGGTGGCCGGGCCGACGACGCCGTCGCGGTTGAGGCCGTACTCGCCCTGGAACGTCTTCACCGCCGCGACCAGCGCGTCGTCCATGCGGTTCGGCGCGTCGGACGGGCCCGCGTCGTGGCCTAGCCGCGCGAGCCGGACGCGCAGGGCGGGGACGCGCGCGTCGACGTCTCCGGCGCGCAGGACGCGGCCGCCCGCGACCTTGCCGCCCCAGTCGGCTCGTCCGACGCTTTCCGAGAGAGTCGCGAAGGCGGTCTTCAGCGCATCGTATTCGGGGTCGCTGGGGGCGAGGCTTGCGAGCAGCGCACCGAGGTCGCGCGCCGTCGCCGCCGCGCGCAGCAGCGCCGCGGAATTGGGACGCGGCGGCTGCACCTCGATCAGCGGCGCGATGCTGGAGGGCTCCAGCGCGCCGGAGGTCAGGTCTCGGGCGTAGCTGAGATAGGCGCGCGTCAGGCGCGCCTCGGCGTCCGGACGCAGGGCGGGCGAGAGGCGCGCCGCTTCCACGGCGGCGCGCAGCGCCTCGGGCGCGTAGCGCGATACGGGCAGGGCGTGGGCGCCAGCCGTCTCCAGCGCGTCAAGCAGCGCCTCGGCGCGTCCCTGTTCGAA
Organism: uncultured Rhodobacterales bacterium; assembly: GCA_964352995.1. Classification (GTDB taxonomy): domain Bacteria; phylum Pseudomonadota; class Alphaproteobacteria; order Rhodobacterales; family Rhodobacteraceae; genus Rubrimonas. The sequence goes on along the minus strand of CAYGUQ010000052.1, from coordinate 6,104 downwards.
CCAGGCGACGGCGTCCAGCTCCTCGCCGATGCGCGCGACGGCCGCATCGGCGCCCTGCGGCGAGGCCGCTGCGATCAGCGTGTCGCCGCGAGAAGCCGTCGAACCGGCGGCCTCAACTGATTCGGCATGCGACGCATAGGGCGCCGCCATCAACAAAAACGCGGCAAGCGCCGCGCCGCGCGGCATGGAAAAAACGGGAACCACAGTGACCTCCATATCACAGCTTGTCGCGACGCGCCGATTCAACCTCGGAAGACCATGGCTGCGCTCCCGGAAGTGTCAGGCAGACAGGGGTTTTTCGACGCCAGTGGGATTTTCGCCGCACCTTTGGAAGGGTCGGGCTTGCCGCAGTGCGGTAGCGGATTGGACACATGCGGCTCCCTGGTTGCTGCCAAAACGCAACTTGCGTGCTCGGCCACTATTATGACAGTGTTCACCAAAATACAGAAACGTCGATACCGACGACGCAAGAAAGCGTCGGGGTAGAGAACGAGGACGAGAGACTGTGACATCCAAACCCACCGCGTGCTTCTCGCGGCGCGGCTTTCTGCGGGCTGGCGTGACGCTGGCGTGTGGACTTGCGGCGTCCGCTTCGGTCGCATCGCCTAGCATCCTCCGTGGGGCCGGCGATATCCGACTGATTAATCTGGCCAATCGGCGGACTGACGAGCGCCTCAACGCGATCTACTGGGTCGAGGGAACCTATATCCCGGAGGTCCTCGCCGAGGTCGATCACATCATGCGCGACTGGCGCCTCGACCTGAAAAAGCGCATCGCGCCGGATGTGGTGGACATCATCTCCGCCGTCCACGCCCGGCTAGATACGTCCGAGCCCTTCGTGGTGTATTCTGGCTACCGCAGCCCGCAGACCAATCGGATGCTGCGCGCGAAGTATCGCGGCGTCGCCAGAGACAGCTATCACATGAAGGGGATGGCGGCCGATCTTCACATGGAGAATCGCTCCGTGCGGCAGATCTCGGGTGCGGCGCTCTCGCTCGGCGCCGGAGGCGTCGGCAAGTATTCGCGCTCGAACTTCGTGCATGTCGACTGCGGGCCCGTCCGCGAATGGGGCCGGTGAAACGGCCCTTTCGCAACTTATGCTTAACGTTTCGCGCGTGATCTAGCCTGAGGCGGCTACGGCCTCGTCAGCCCGTCCCCTTCCACCAGGTAACGGAACGTCGTGAGCTGCTCGGCGCCGACCGGCCCCCTGGCGTGCAGCTTGCCCGTGGCGATCCCGATCTCCGCTCCCATCCCGAACTCGCCTCCGTCCGCGAACTGCGTCGACGCGTTGCGCATCAGGATGGCGCTGTCCAGCCGCTCGAAGAAGCGCGCCGCCGCGCTGTCGTTCTCGGTGAGAATGGCTTCGGTGTGGCTCGAACCGTAGCGGCGGATGTGCGCGATGGCGCCGTCGACGCCGTCCACCACCCGCGCCGCGATGATCATGTCGAGGAACTCGCGGCCGTAGTCGTCTTCCGCCGCAGCCGTCGCGCGCGGCGCCAGCGCGCGCGTCTCCGCGCAGCCGCGCACTTCGACCCCGGCGTCGATCAGCGCGTCGAGCACTTCCGCCCCGAGACCGGGCGCGGCGCGGTCGATCAGCAGGCACTCGGCCGCGCCGCAGACGCCGGTGCGGCGGGTCTTGGCGTTGAGCGTGACGCGCAGCGCCTTGTCGCGATCCGCCGCCGCGTCGACATAGACGTGGCAGACGCCCTCCAGATGCGCGAAGACCGGCACCCGCGCCTCGCGCTGCACGCGCTCCACGAGGCTGCGGCCGCCGCGGGGCACCACGACGTCGATGAATTCGGTCATCTCGCCCAGCATCGCCCCGACGGCGGCGCGGTCGGTCGTGGGGGCGCGCTGAACGCAGGTCTCGGGCAGGCCCGCGGCGCGGAGCCCGTCGGCGACGCAGTCGAGCAGGGCGCCGGAGGAGTGGAAGCTCTCCGACCCGCCGCGCAGGATCGCCGCGTTGCCCGACTTCAGGCACAGCGCCGCCGCGTCGGCCGTCACGTTGGGGCGGCTCTCGTAGATCACGCCGATGACGCCGAGGGGCTGGCGCACCCGCCGGATGCGCAGGCCGTTCGGGCGCGTCCATTCGGCGATGGTCTCGCCCACGGGGTCGCTCTGCGCCGCGACCGAGCGCACGCCCTCGGCGACGCCGCGCAGCCGGTCCGCGTCGAGCCTGAGCCGGTCGAGCATCGCCGCCGTCAGGCCGCGCGCCTCCGCCGCCGCCATGTCGCGCGCGTTCGCGGCGAGGATGTCAGGCGCGCCGGCCTCCATCGCGTCGGCGGCCGCCTCAAGCGCCGCGCGCCGCAACCCGGCGCCTGCGCAGGCGAGCGTTGCAGAGGCGTCGCGCGCCGCGGCCCCTATGGCGCGCATCCGCCGGATGATGTCGCTCGCGTCGCCGTCCATGTCCGTTCCCTCAAGCTCTATCGCCACAGCACCAGATCGTCGCGGTGGGCCATCGCCGAGCGGCCGGGATAGCCGAGCACCGCCGCGATCTCGCCCGAGCGCCGGCCCACGATCCGCGCGGCCTCCTCGGCCGCATAGCCCGCGAGCGCGGCGCCGAGCGGTTGACCCGTCTCGGTCACGATCTCCACCGGGTCGCCGCGCCCGAAGGCGCCCTCGACCGCGCGCACTCCCGCCGGCAGCAGCGACCGCCCGGCGCGCAGCGCGGCGGCGGCGCCCTGATCGACGACGATGCGGCCCGCGGGCTTCATCGCCGCGATCCACTGTTTGCGCGCCGCCGCCGGGCTCGCAGCCGCGGGAAACCAGGTGCAGGGCGCGCCCTCGGCGAGCGCCTTGAGCGGGCGGTCGACGGCGCCGCGGGCGATCACCATGGCGCAACCGCCCTTCACCGCGGTCTTGGCGGCGAGCAGCTTCGTCACCATGCCGCCCTTGGCGTCTTCGCCCGCCGCGCCGGCCATCGCCTCGATCTCGGGCGTGATCTCGGGCACGAGGTCGAGCCGCCGCGCGCCGGCGTCGTCCCGCGGATTGGCGGTGTAGAGGCCGTCGATGTCGGACAGCAGGGCCAGCGCGTCGGCGCCGGCCATCAGCGCCACCCGCGCCGCGAGGCGGTCGTTGTCGCCGTAGCGGATCTCGTCGGTCGCGACGGTGTCGTTCTCGTTGATCACCGGAATGACGCCGAGCCCCGTCAACGTCTTGAGCGTCGCGCGCGCGTTCAGATAGCGCCGCCGGTCCTGCGTGTCGTCGAGCGTCAGCAGCACCTGCGCCGCTGCGATGGAGAAGGGCGCCAGCGCCTCGACATAGGCCTGCGCGAGGCGGATCTGGCCGACGGCCGCGGCCGCCTGCGCCTCCTCCAGAGGCAGGGGGCCCCGGCGCAGCCCCAGCGCGCGGCGGCCGAGCGCGATGGCGCCTGAGGAGACGACGAGCACCTCGGCGCCGCGGGCCGCAAGATCGGCGAGATCGGCGGCGAGGCCGTCGAGCCAGTCGCGGCGCAGGCCGCCGGTCTCCCGGTCGACGAGCAGCGCCGAGCCGATCTTGACGACGACGCGGCGAGCGTCCGCCAGGCTGGGCCGCGCGACGGCTGCGGCGCTCAGGGCGTCCACGGCGCGTCTCCGTTCTCGGGCTCGACTTCGAGCGGCTCGGCGCGTCCGGCCTCGACCATGCGTCTCAGCGCCTGCAGCGCCTCGCGCACCCCGGCGCCGCTGGCGGAGGAGAGCAGCATGGGCGCCGCCAGCCCCTCCGCCTTCAGCGCCTTGGCCAGCGCCTTGCGGCGCGCGGCCAGCGTGTCGGCGTCGAGCGCGTCGATCTTGCTGAGCGCGGTCAGGCGCGGCTTCTCGGCTAGGCCGGCGCCATAGGCGTCGAGCTCGTCCACGATGACGCGCCAGTCCTCGACGACGTCCTCGGACGTCCCGTCGACGAGGTGCAGCAGCGCGCCGCAGCGCTCAATGTGGGCGAGGAACTGGTCGCCGAGCCCGCGCCCCTCGCTGGCGCCCTCGATCAGCCCCGGAATGTCGGCGATCACGAGCTCCGTATCGTCCACGCCCGCCACGCCGAGATTGGGCGTGAGCGTCGTGAACGGGTAGTCGGCGATCTTGGGGCGGGCGTTCGAGACGGTCGCGAGGAAGGTCGACTTGCCGGCGTTGGGCAGGCCGAGCAGGCCCGCGTCCGCGATCAGCTTCAGCCGCAGCCAGATGGTGCGCTCCACGGCGGGCTGGCCGGGGTTGGCGCGGCGCGGCGCCTGGTTGGTGGAGGACTTGAAGCGCAGGTTGCCCCAGCCGCCGTTGCCGCCCTCGGCCAGCAGCGCGCGGTCGCCGGCCTTCGCGAGGTCGGCGATCACCGTCTCCTCGTCCTCGTCGAGCACCTCGGTGCCGGCCGGCACGCGCAGCACCACGTCCTCGGCGTTCTTGCCGGTGCGCTGGCGGCCCATGCCGTGCTCGCCGTTGCGGGCGAAGAAGTGCTGGCGATAGCGGAAGTCGATCAGCGTGTTGAGCCCGTCGACCGCCTCGATCCAGACGTCGCCGCCGCGCCCGCCGTCGCCGCCGTCGGGGCCGCCGAACTCGATGAACTTCTCGCGCCGGAAGCTGACGCAGCCGGGGCCGCCGGCTCCGGAGCGGATGTGGACGCGGGCGAGATCAAGGAACTTCATGGGCTTTGTCTACTCTTTCAGCGCAGCGCGGTCGATGCGGCGCGCCAGTCGTCGCGCTCGAGCCGCATGGCGATGTAGGCGCCCGGTTCGGGGCGGCCGAGACTGGCCTGCGGCCGCCGCCCGGTCTCGCGGAAGCCGAGCCGCGCGAGGATGCGCCTCGAGGCGGGGTTGTCGACGAAGACGCCTGTCTCCAGCGGGCCTTCCTCGGCGGCGAACCATGCGTCCACAAGAGCCTGCGCCGCCTCGGAGGCGTAGCCGCGGCCCCAGAACGGCCGCCCGATCCAGTAGCCGAGCCGCTCCTCCACGGCCGCGGCGCCGATCGGCGCGCCGTCCAGCGTCACGCAGTAGACCCAGGGCGCGCCGTCGCAGGCGGCGATGTAGGCAGCGGTCGCCTCGGGCGGGCAGGGGTGGGGCATCCGCGTCAGCATCCGGGCGACGCCTTCGTCGTCGGCCAGCGTGGAAAGCGGAGCCGCGTCGTCCGCGCGCAGGCGGCGCAGCGTGAGCCTCGGCGTCTCGATCAGGTCGCGCATCTCGGAGCATCTCGCACGAAAAAGGGGGCCGGCCCGCAGGCCGACCCCCTCGCGTCTCGGGAAAGGTCGCAGCCCGTGGGGCTTACTCGGCGGCCTCGGTCGCCGGGAGCACGGACACGAACATGCGGCCCTTGATGCCCTTGTGGAACTTCACGGCGCCGTCGGAGGTGGCGAAGATCGTGTGGTCCTTGCCGAGGCCGACATTGCGGCCCGGCCACATCTTCGTGCCGCGCTGGCGCACGATGATGTTGCCGGAGATGACGGCCTCGCCGCCGAACTTCTTGACGCCCAGTCGCCGCCCGGCGCTGTCGCGCCCGTTGCGGGAGGAGCCGCCAGCTTTCTTGTGCGCCATGGATCAGGCCTCCGCGGAGAGAATTTCGAGGATGCGCACCTGGGTCAGCTTCTGGCGATGACCCTTGCGCGTCATGGAGGAGTGCTTGCGGCGGCGCTTCTTGGTGGAGATCACCTTCGGGCCCTTGGTCTGCTCGACCACTTCGGCCCGCACGCCGGCGCCGACGACGCGCGGCGCGCCGACCGTCACGGCCTCGCCGTCGACGATCATCAGCACCTCGTCGAAGCGCACTTCGGCGCCGGCCTCGGCCTCGAGCTTCTCGATCGTCAGAACGTCTTCGGCCGCAACCCTGTATTGCTTGCCGCCAGTCTTGATCACCGCGAACATCGCGCGCGCATCCCCATGTCCATCCGCGCCCTGTGGGGGAGCCGTGCAGGCCCGCTTCTCCCGCCCGGTTCGGGCGGCCCTCGGACAGCGCGCCCCTTGCGGAGCGATGCCTAAAGACGACGCGCCCGAGCGCGCCGTTCAACGAGCGGGTCGTATGCTTGCGGGCGGGCCGCATGTCAAGGCGCGACGCTGCGAGCGGATGCGGCGAGCGGATGCGGCGAGGGCTGTTGGCGCGGGCCGTCGCGATGGCGTAAGAGGCGCCTGCGAGACGGCAGTACGGGACGCGCGC
>CAYGUQ010000051.1:0-14344 GCA_964352995.1 uncultured Rhodobacterales bacterium | reverse complement strand
GCGAGGGGCGGGCGGGGGAATGTCCACCCCGCCGCGCCGCGCGTCAATTCATGCGTGGCGGGCGGGTCAGGCCGCCCGCGCGCCGCGCCGTCCGTCGGCCACCGTGAACGCGCCGGCGAGGTCGTCCAGCCCGTCGATGCGCAGCGCGAGGCCCTGCGCTGCGTCGGCGGCGGCGGCGGAGGCCGCGGCGTTGGACTGCACGGCGATGTCGATGCGGCCGATGGCGGTGCTGACCTCCGAGACGCCCTCGGCCTGCTCCCGGCCCGATGCGGCGACTTCGCCCACCGCCTCTATCAGCCCGGACATGGAGCCCGAGATTTCGCCCAGCGCCGCGCCGGTGTCCTGCACCATGCGCACGCCGTCGTTCACCGCCTCGGCGCTCTGGCGGATCAGTTCGCCCACGCTGGCGGCGGCTTCGGTGGTGCGCTGCGAGAGGGTGCGGACCTCGGTCGCGACGACGGCGAAGCCGCGGCCCGCCTCGCCCGCGCGGGCGGCCTCGACGGCGGCGTTGAGCGCAAGGAGGTTGGTCTGGAAGGCGATGCCGTCGATGAGCCCGATGATCTCCTTGATCTTCTCGGAGCTTTCCTCGATCCGGCCGACCGCCTCCACGGCGCCCCTGGCGAGCGTCTCGCCCTTCCGGGTGCGGTCGGCGGCGCCGCGCGCCATGCCGTCGGCGCGCTCCAGCATCTTCGCGCTGGCGGATATCCGGCTCGCGATCTCCTGCAGGGCGGCGGCGGTCTCCTCGACGGCGGCGGCCTGGCCCTCGACCTCGCCGGAGACGGAGCGGACGTCGCGGCTGATGCTCTCGGCGGCGTCGCGCGCTTCGGCGGCGGCCGCGGCGATGCCGCCGACGAGCCGGCTCAGCGCCTCGGCGCTCTGCTCCATGCGGCGCTCGCATTCGCCGAAGCGGCCCTGCCCGACGACGGCGCCGCCGCCGCGCAGGTCGCCCTCGGCGACGCGGCCGAGCCGCTCCTCAAGGCGGCCGAGCGAGCTGTCGACCGCCGTGAACAGGCCGTTCAGACCGGTCGCGAGGCGGTTCACCGCGTCGTCGGAGAATTTTGGCGCGATGCGGCCCGAGAAGTCGCCCCTGACGCCCTGCTCGACGACGCTGGCGAACTCCGCCTCCAGCATGGCGAAGGTCGCCTCGCGCTCGCGCTCGGTGGCCTCCTCCATGGCGACGGTCTCGGCCTGCGCGGCCTCTGCGACGCGCGCCCGCTCCCGCGCCTCGCGCGTCAGCTTCTGGCGGTGCAGCACCATCGCGATCAGGGCGCCCGCTTCCGCAAGCAGCACCACCGCGTGCACCGCCGTCCGCCCCGTGTCGGTCCCGCCGGGGTAGATCAGCGCCGGGAAGGCGAAGTTCAGCACGACGTGATGCACCGCGACGAGCAGCGTCGCCGCGATCAGCGCGGGCACGTTCACAAGCGCGGTCAGCGCCGCCAGCATCGCGAAGAAGTACATGTGGGCGTCGACCTGCCAGGCGTGGCCGGCCAGCGCGTCGACGGCGATGGCCGGCTGCGCCATGAGGCTTATCGCAAGCGGTATCCGACCAGCCGGTCCGACGCGGCTCGCAATCAGTCCCGCCGCCGCGGCCGCGGCCGAAAGACCTGCCGCAAGCGCGAGGCTCGTTCCCGCGAGCAACGCGCAACCGGCGACGACCGGAACGTGGAGGAAGTTCGCAAGACCGAAGAGCCGGGCGATCTGGCCTGCTTCGTCGTCGCCTTCAGAACTGGTCATCACTTGATACTCCACATAGCGCCGCGAGGGCCGCGCCATCGGCGGCGAAGGCGCCGGCCGCGCGCAGACGTCGGGCGAAATCCGGCGAGTCGAAGACGGCGAGCGTCGCAAGCGGCGCCTCGCCGAGCGCGATGATGCGGCCGCCGGCGGCAAGCGCGGCGTCGACCGGATCGTCCCATGGCGGCGCCACGACGACGACCGGGCTTCCCGGAGGCCCGGGCGGCGCGGAAAGCGTCAAGGCCGCAGGCCCGACGATCACCGCTGCGACCGAGACTCCCATGGCGGCCCAGGCCGCCCGCACTCCGCCCATCGACGCCCTCCGACTCGCTTCGCCATTTGTCGGGTGTGGGTGCTTAAGGCCATGTAAAAATGAAAATTTTCGCCGAGGCTGAATAGACTGCGCCACGACGCTTGCTCTGCCTGCCGCGTGGATGATTGAGTGCCGCTGCGGCGCGGCGCCGCCTTGGGGGAGGGCAGGCCGATGTCTGACGGGCCGATGAGCCGCTACCGCGCGCGGGTCGCGGAGGGGAGCCTCGTGGCCGACCCGGCGCAGGCGCTGGCGGTGGAGAAGCTGCAGCTTCTGCATCAGCGCCTCGTCGGCTACACGCCCGCCAAGCCGCGGCGGGTGGCGCGCGGGCTGCTCGGCTTCGGGCGCAAGGCCGCCAAGCCCGACGCGCCGCTGGCGGGGCTCTACCTCTACGGCGGCGTGGGGCGCGGCAAGTCCATGCTCATGGACATGTTCTTCGAGAGCGCGCCGGTGCGCCGCAAGCGCCGCGTGCACTTCCACGCCTTCATGCAGGAGATCCAGGCCGGCATTCACGCCGCGCGCATGTCGGGCGTCGACGACCCGCTGCCGCCGGTCTGCGACGAGATCGCGGAGGGCGCTCTGCTGCTGTGCTTCGACGAGTTCCAGGTGGAGGACATCGCCGACGCGATGATCCTCGGGCGGCTGTTTCAGGGGCTGTTCCAGCGCGGGCTCGTCGTGGTGGCGACGTCCAACCGCCACCCCGACGAGCTCTACAAGAACGGCCTGAACCGACAGACCTTCCTGCCCTTCATCGCCCTGCTCAAGGAGCGGCTCGACATCCACGCGCTGGAAGGGCCGACCGACCACCGGCGGCGGGCGCTCGGCGCGCGCGACGTCTACCTGACGCCGCTCGGCCCCGAGGCCGACGCGGCGATCGAGGCGGCGTGGGCGGCGCTGACGCAGGGCGCGCGCGAGAGGCCGCTCGACCTGCGGGTGCAGGGCCGCTCGGTGCGGCTGCGGCGCGTGGCGGCGGGCGCCGCGCGCGCCGACTTCGCCGAACTCTGCGGCGCGGCGCTGGGCCCGGCCGACTACCTCGCCGTCGCCAACGCCGTCAGCGCGCTGGCGCTGGAGAACGTGCCCAGCTTCGACAGGCGCAACGCCACCGAGGCCAAGCGCTTCGTGACGCTGGTGGACGCGCTCTACGAGGCGCGGGTGCGGCTGATCTGCTCCGCCGCCGCGCCGCCAGACCTCCTGCACGGGGAGGGCGACGTCGCCTTCGCCTTCGCCCGCACCGCCTCGCGCCTCATCGAGATGCAGGGCGAGGGCTGGCCGCCCGCCGGCTGAGGGCGCCTGGAGATCCGGCCGCCGGACCCGGCGGCCCGCGGCTCAGCGCCTCGGCCGCAGGCCGTCGATGAAAAGGGCGTCGAGCGCGCCGGCGGCGTCCCCGATGCAGACGTCGAGGCCGTCGCCGAGCACGGCGCGCACCTGGGCGTCGAAGTCGGCGTAGTGCTGCGTCACGGCCCAGATCGCGAAGATGAGGTGCCGCGGCTCGACCGGCGCCAGCCGGCCCGCCGCGATCCAGTCGGCGACGACGGCGGCCTTCTCGTCCACCAGCGCCCGCAGCGGGCCGGAGAGCGCCGGGCCGATGCGCGGGGCGCCGGCGATCACCTCATGGGCGAAGATGCGGCTTTCGCGCGGGTAGTCTCGCGCCATGCCGAGCTTGCGGCGCAGATAGCCGCGCAGTTCGGAGATCGGGTCTCCCGCGGGGTCGAGCGCGCGCAGCGGCTCCAGCCACGTCGCCAGCAGGCTCTCCATGAGCGCCAGATGGATCGCCTCCTTGCTCTCGAAATAGTAGAGCAGGTTGGGCTTGGACATGCCGGCGCCCTCGGCGATCTGGTCGATCGTGGCGCCGTGGAAGCCGTTGGCGGCGAACGCCTCCAGTGCGGCCTCCATGATGCGCGCGCGGTTGCGCGCCTGCGTCGCGGTCCGCCCGCCCGCCGTCGCCGCACGGGTGCGCGCGGCGCGCGGGGCCGCGTCGGCGCCCGAAGCGGCGGCGCCGCGTGGCGATTTCCCGGGCGTCCGCATCGCGCTTCCTTCTTCCCGCGTCGCCCGCCTTGACCGACGCCCGCGCTCTGATAGCGTTTTCTTTACCTCCCGGAAAAGCCCGCGAGGGTTCTGACCGTTCCGTCACGCCGCTCAAGGGAGCCAACCCCCATGTCGGACCGCCGCGCCGCCGCGCCCAACGACCTGCGCGCCTTCTGGATGCCGTTCACGGCCAACCGCCAGTTCAAGGCGGCGCCGCGGATGCTCGTGGCCGCCGAGGGGATGCACTACACCGCCGCCGACGGCCGGAAGATCCTCGACGGGACGGCCGGCCTCTGGTGCGTGAACGCCGGCCACAAGCGCCCGCTGATCGTCAAGGCGATCCAGGATCAGATCGAGGAGCTCGACTACGCGCCCGCCTTCCAGATGGGCCACCCCAAGGCGTTCGAGCTGGCCAACCGGCTGGCCGACCTCGCGCCCGAGGGCCTCGACCACGTGATGTTCACCAATTCCGGCTCGGAGGCGGTCGAGACCGCCCTCAAGACGGCCATCGCCTATCACCGCGCGCGGGGCGAGGGCGCGCGGTTCCGCCTGATCGGGCGCGAGCGCGGCTATCACGGGGTGAATTTCGGCGGCATCTCGGTCGGCGGCATCGTCTCCAACCGCAAGATGTTCGGCACGCTGCTGACCGGCGTCGACCACATGCGCGACACCCACCTGCCGGAGAAGAACGCCTTCTCATGGGGGCAGCCCGAGCATGGCGCGGAGCTGGCGGACGACCTGCTGCGCATCGCCAAGCTGCACGACCCGTCGACCATCGCCGCGGTGATCGTGGAGCCGATGTCGGGCTCGACCGGCGTGCTGCTGCCGCCGATCGGCTACCTCCAGCGGCTGCGCCAGATCTGCGACGAGCACGGCATCCTGCTGATCTTCGACGAGGTCATCACCGGCTTCGGCCGCGTGGGCGAGCCCTTCGGGTCGCAGCGCTTCGGCGTGACGCCCGACATGATCGTCTGCGCGAAGGGCCTGACCAACGGCATCATCCCCATGGGCGCCGTGATCGTCAGCCCCAAGATCCACGACGCCTTCATGACCGGGCCGGAGCATCTGATCGAGTTCTTCCACGGCTACACCTACTCGGGCAACCCGATGGCCGCGGCCGCGGGCCTGGCGACGCTGGAGACCTACAAGCAGGAAGGCCTGCTGACCCGCGCCCGCGAGCTGGAGCGCTACTGGGGCGACGCGCTGCACGCCCTGCGCGGGCTGCCGCACGTGATCGACATCCGCAATCTCGGCCTGATCGGCGCTGTGGAGCTGGCGCCGATCCCCGGCCACCCGACCAAGCGCGCCTTCGCCGCCTTCCTGAAGGCGTTCGAGAAGGGCCTTCTGATCCGCACCACCGGCGACATCATCGCGCTCTCGCCGCCGCTCATCATCGAGAAGCCGCAGATCGACGAGCTGATCGGCGGGCTCGCGGACGTGCTGAAGACCCTGGAATGACGTGCGCCGCCCCCGCCGCAGCAAGCGCGTCGCGGCGGGCGGAGGCCGTCAGCGCGCCCGCAGCGCTTCGATCAGATCGGCCTTGTTCATCGCCGCGCGCCCGTGGACGTCGAGTTCTCGGGCGCGGTCGCGCAGTTCCGCGACCGTCCACTCCTCATAGCGCCGGGCGGCGCCGCCCTTCTTCGACGGGTTCCGCGCGTCGTTCGCCTGCGCGTTGGCGATCCGCGCCGCCTTCTCCCGGCTGGCGCCGTCCTTGCGCAGCGCCTCGTAGGTTTCGTCGTCCTTGATGCTCGGTCCGTGGTCCCTGGTCATGCCATCCTCTGTGTCGACGCATGTGGCCGGAACGCGCCGGGGCGGCGAAGCGATCCCTTCGGGGCTGTCGCCGCGCGCTCGCCGCCGGACCCCTCGAAAGGAGCCCCTCGCATGACCCGCCCGCAGGCCCGGCCGACGCAGATGGTGGACGACGACCGCGTGCGCGTCACCCGATGGGACTTCGCTCCCGGCGCCGAGACCGGCTGGCACCGGCACGAGATGGACTACGTCATCACCCCCGTCACCGACTGCGCCATGCTGCTGGTGGAGCCCGGCGGGGCGGAGCGGCGCGTGGACATCCCCGCCGGCCAGTCCTACCGCCGCGACTGCGGGGTGGAGCACAACGTCATCAACGCGGGCGAGGCGCCGATGGCCTTCGTCGAAGTGGAACTGAAGTAAGCGGAGAGAGCGGATGGCCGCCCCCGGCGAGAACCTGAAGATCGACGGCGCCCGGCTCTGGGACAGCCTCATGGAGATGGCGAAGATCGGCCCCGGCGTGGCGGGGGGCTGCAACCGCCAGACCCTCACCGACGAGGACGCCGAGGGCCGCGCGCTGTTCCAGCGCTGGTGCGAGGCCGAGGGGCTCGGCATGGGCGTGGACGAACTCGGCACGATGTTCATGCGCCGCGAGGGCGCCGAGCCGGACCTCGACCCCGTCTATGTCGGCTCGCATCTCGACACGCAGCCGACCGGGGGCAAGTACGACGGCGTGCTCGGCGTGCTCGGGGGCCTGGAGATCGTGCGCACGCTGAACGCGCTCGGCATCCGCACCCGCCGGCCCATCGTCGTGACGAACTGGACCAACGAGGAGGGCGCGCGCTTCGCCCCCGCGATGCTCGCCTCGGGCGTCTTCGCGGGCGTCATCGACCAGTCGTGGGCGGAGAACCGCACCGACGCGAAGGGCCTGCGCTTCGGCGACGAGGTGGCGCGCATCGGCTGGAAGGGCGACGAGAAGGTCGGCGCGCGCAGGATGCACAGCTTCTTCGAGCTGCACATCGAACAGGGGCCGATCCTGGAGGCCGAGGGCGCCGAGATCGGCGTCGTCACCCATGGGCAGGGCCTGCGCTGGATCCAGTGCACGGTGACGGGCAGGGCCAGCCACACCGGCTCGACCCCCATGGCGATGCGCCGCAACGCCGGCCGCGGCATGGCCCAGATCATCGAGCTGGTCCACGAGATCGCGATGAAGAACCAGCCCGCGGCGGTGGGCGCCGTCGGCCACGCCGAGGTGTTCCCGAACTCGCGCAACATCATCCCGGAGAAGGCCGTCTTCACGGTGGACCTGCGCAGCCACAAGCTCGACGTGCTGGAGGCGATGGTCGCGGAGCTGCTGGAGCGCGCCCCGAAGCTGTGCGACGCGCTCGGCGTGTGCTTCGAGCACGAGACGGCCGGCCAGTTCGATCCGCCCGCCTTCGACGAGGGCTGCGTCGGCATGATCCGCGCCGCCGCCGAGCGGCTGGGCTATTCGCACCGCGACATCGTCAGCGGCGCCGGCCACGACGCCTGCTGGATCAACCGCGTCGCGCCCACCGCGATGGTGATGGTCCCCTGCGTCGGCGGCCTGAGCCACAACGAGGCGGAGGAGATCACGCCCGAATGGGCCGAGAAGGGAACCAACGTGCTGCTGCATGCGGTGCTCGAAGCGGCGGAGGTCGTGGGGTGAGCGAGGCGCCTTTCCTGAAGCTGCTGGTCGCCTGCATTGGCGGGACAAGCGCGATTATAGGAGCGATTTGGGCTGGCTACACCTATGGCGACGCGGCTTCTTCGGACGCTTTGCGCGCGGCGGGTCAGGAGGGCTATCAACGCGGCGCCGATGAGGCGCGACGGGAGTTCCTCGATGCCGAACGTCGGCAGGAGACTCTTGCGAGGCTGATGGCGATCGTCCGGTCCCCTGAAGTCCAGAGCGTTCTGCCGCAGGAGGCGAACGCCTCGGTGGCGGCGGCGGAGCAGGCAGTTCAGTCGGGCGACCTCGAACGCGCCGCAGAGGCGCTATCGTCTGGCGTTCTCGCGGTGACGCAGCCCGATTGCCTGCGCGAAGGCGCTTCGGCGCTGGTCGAACCGGGCACGTCGATCAGGACCTGCCACGTCTGGGGAACAACCGTTCTTGTAGGCCCCTACATGCCCGATAGTGGGGAACTCGTCGTGACAATGAGTGGCGAAACGAAAAACGTGCTGACCGGGCGCGCGTTCAAGGCCGCGTCGGCGGTCGAGTGCGACTTCAATTTCGAACGGATCGAGCAGATCGGCGATACGACCGTCGCGCGCGTCAGCTTCGCATGTTGAGCAACTCAGCGGAGAGTGCGGTGCACATGGTGGCGCTTGCTCTGGGCTTTTTGGCCTTTGCCAGCCCCGCCTCGGCCGGCGTCCGCATCGAGGCAGGCGCGATCGTGCACACGCCGGAGTCCATCGCCGCCGCCGAGGGGCGTCCGCGGCTCGCTCCAGGCGCGACATGGGACATCCAGCTCGACGACCCTTACGACCTGTCGCGGCGGCCAGAAATCTTCGGGCTCGACCTCGACTTCGCCCCCGAGGGCGCGGCGCTGGAGCTGCGGGCTGCGGGGGTGATCCCGCTCTGCTACGTCAGCGTCGGCACGGTGGAGAGCTATCGACCGGACGTCGAGGCGTTCCCCGCCGAGGTGGTCGGCCCGGCCTATCCCGAATGGCCCGATGAGCGGTTTCTCGACATCCGCAGGCTCGAGATCCTGCTGCCGATCATGCTCGACCGCTTTGCGCGCTGCTACCAACAGGGCTTTCTCGCTATCGAGCCCGACAACATGGACCTGCACGACAATGACGTCGGCTTCCCGATCACGCGCGAGGACCAGCTCGCCTATCTCAGCGCGCTGGCGGGCATGGCGCACGGGCTCGGCATGGCCATCGCGCAGAAGAACGCGACCGACCTGATCCCCGACCTCGTGGGCGAGTTCGATTTCCTCATGCTGGAGCACTGTTTCGACAGCGGCCGCTGCGCGGTGGCGGCGCCCTATGTGGCCGCCGGCAAGGCGGCGCTGAACGTCGAGTACGACGAGCGCCCGGTGAACTTCCGCGCCGCCTGCGCCGAGGGCGCGCGGCTCGGCGTGTCGATGATCCAGAAGGACCTCGCGCTGACCAGTCGGCGCACGACCTGCGACCAGTTGTGACAGGAGAGACCCCATGGCGAAGGTGATCAAGGGCGGCACGGTCGTGGCGGCCGACCGCACCTACAAGGCGGACGTGCTGATCGAGGGCGAGAAGATCGCCGAGATCGGCGAGGGCCTGAAGGCCGAGGAGACGATCGACGCCGAGGGCTGCTACGTCATCCCCGGCGGCATCGACCCCCATGTCCACATGGAGATGCCGTTCATGGGGACGTTCTCGGCGGAGAACTTCCATTCCGGCACCATGGCGGCGGCCTCCGGCGGCACGACGACGATCATCGACTTCTGCATCCCGGCGCCCGACGGCTCGATGCTGGAGGCCTGGGACCAGTGGGTCGCCAAGAGCCATGACCGCGCCGTCGTCGACTACGCATGGCACATGTGCGTCACGGGGTGGTCGGAGCGCATCTTCGACGAGATGCAGGAGGTCGTGAAGCGGGGGGTGAACACCTTCAAGCACTTCATGGCCTACAAGGGCGCGCTGATGGTGGACGACGACGAGATGTTCGCGTCGTTCAGCCGCTGCGCCCAGCTTGGCGCGCTGCCGCTGGTGCACGCCGAGAACGGCGACATCGTCGCCGCGCTCCAGCAGAAGTTCATGGCCGAAGGCGTCACCGGACCCGAGGCGCACGCCTATTCCCGCCCGCCGGAGGTGGAGGGCGAGGCCGCCAACCGCGCCATCATGATCGCCGACGCCGCCGGCTGCCCGGTCTACATCGTCCATGTCAGCTGCGAGCAGGCGCATGAGGCGATCCGGCGCGCCCGCCAGAAAGGCCAGCGCGTCTATGGCGAGCCGTTGGCGCAGCACCTGATCCTCGACGAGAGCGAGTACCAGAACAAGAGCTGGGACCACGCCGCCCAGCGCGTGATGTCGCCGCCCTTCCGCTCAAAGGCCCATCAGGACGGGCTGTGGGCGGGGCTCGCGGCGGGCTCGCTGCAGGTGGTGGCGACCGACCACTGCGCCTTCACCACCGAGCAGAAGCGCATGGGGATGGGCGACTTCACGAAGATCCCCAACGGAACCGCGGGGCTGGAGGACCGGCTCTCGGTGCTCTGGACCTACGGGGTGGAGCCGGGGCGGATCACGATGGAGGAGTTCGTCGCGGTGACGTCCACCAACATCGCGCGCATCCTCAACCTCTATCCGCGCAAGGGCGCGATCATGGTCGGCGCCGACGCGGACGTCTGCGTGTGGGACCCGAAGGCGGGCAAGACGATCTCGGCGGCGACGCAGAAATCCATCATCGACTACAATGTGTTCGAGGGCGTGAAGGTGTCGGCCACGGCGCGGCACACCCTTTCGCGCGGCGAGGTGGTGTGGTCGGTCGGCGCCAACGCCGAGCCGGCGCCGGGGCGCGGCCGCTTCGTCAAGCGAGAGCCCTTCACGCCGGTCTCGACGTCGCTGGCGAAGTGGAAGGAGCTGACGGCGCCGCGCAAGGTGATCCGCGACATCGCGAACATGCCCGCCGGCGTCTGACGCGCCCGAGACTGCGAGGACCGCGGGGCGGACGGGCCCCGCGGCCTCAGTAGACGGCCTCGTAGGCGCGGCAGCGCGCCGGGACGTCCCTCTGCGCGACATGCGCCAGCTCGGCCGTCTTGTGAGCGCGATAGGTCGGCGCGCAGCTCGGCGGGGACCACGCGGCGACGCGCGCGTCCTCGGCCATCCGGTCGAGCGCAGCCGGAAGGCTCTCCGGCAGCCGCACGAGACCGCGCGCCGCCAGCGCCTCAGGCGACAGCAGCGACAGGTCCTCCTCGGTCGGCGTTGGCGCGGCGAGGGCCTCCTCGACGCCCTGCGTCCCGGCGTGGACGATCGCCGCCAGCGCAAGATAGGGGGAGGCGGCGGCGTCGGCGGCGCGATACTCGATGTTGAACTGGCGCGCCACGGCGTCGGGGTCGCGCGCGGTCGTCGGGCAGACGCGCAGCGACGCCTCGCGGTCGCGGAACCCAAGATTGTTGTACGCCGCCGACCACCGGTGCGGCGTCAGGCGCAGGCAGGAGATCGCCGAGGGCGCCGTCAGCGCGAGGATCGCGTCGAGATGGCGCAGCACCCCCGCCGCGAAGGAGGCCGTCAGCGCCGACATCCCGCACGGCCCCGCCGGATCGTGGGTCGCGGGCGCGCCTTGGTCGTCGATGAAGCTCATGTGGATGTGGACGCCGTTGCCGACGCTGGCGGGGTCGCGGATCGGGGTGAAGGTGACGCGCTCGCCGAGGCTGCGCGCCGTCGAGCGCGCGAGTTCGCGCACCATCACGGCGGCGTCGGCGGCGCGCACGCCCTCTTCCGGCCCGATGGTCACTTCGTACTGGTCGACGCCGTACTCCTTCATGATCGTGTCGGGGCGCAGGCCGGCCGCCTCGATCTGCGCCGTCAGCGTCTCGCAGAAGGCGCGGCGCGCCTCGAAGCCTCCGCGGGCGTAGCTCTCGCCGACGGCCCCATCGCCGCCGAGGAACTGGAACTCGTGCTCGAAGGCGGCGACGAGGCGCACGCCCGCGGCGCGATGCAGCCGCGCCAGCGCCGCCTTCAGAAGCGACCGGGAGCAGAGCTCCCACGGCGCGCCCTCGAGCGTGAGGATGTCGCCGAGCATGAACCGCTCGGAGCGGTCGCCGAACTGGGCGGGCGCGTTGGCGGCGCGATCGGGCACGAGCAGCAGGTCGCCGAGCGCCCCGAAGGGCGTCTCCGCGATCACGTCGAAGCAGGTGATCTGGACGTTGGTCGGCGTCCAGCCGACGCCGCGGGCGAGACGCTTCTCGAGGTCCGCGGCGGGGAAGGCCTTGCCCCGCACCTTGCCCGCCAGGTCGCAGGTCGCGGCGAAGATCAGCGGCGTCATGGCCTCGTCTCCCGTTCGGTCAGTCTCGCGGCGTCCCACGCCTCGATGCGGGCGCGCGTGCGCTCCCAGTCGTCCTCGGCCACGGCGGTCGCCAGCGCCTCGACCACGGCGAGTGCGGCGCTGTAGCCGTCCCACAGCGCGCCGTTCTCGATCGGCGCGGCGAGCACCTCCGCCGCGTGGCGGTTCGCCGGCGAAAGCCAGCGGTCGGTCAGCAGGACCACGAGCGCCCGGCGCTCGGCGGCCTGCTGGGCGAGGCGGGCCAGCGCCGGCTGGTAACGCCGGAAGTCCACGAGGAAGAACACGTCGCCCGGCCGCATCCGCAGCAGGTGCTCGGGCCACGCCTCGGGGTCGCGGGGCAGGTGGTGCACCCCTTCGCGCGCCTGCCGCAGGTGAAAGGAGAGATGAGTGGCGATGGCGTCGCTGATGCGCCCGCCGAGCACGAAGACCGCTCGCCGCCGGTCCCCCAGCAGCTCGCGCACGCGCCGGAACTGCGCCTCGGTGATCGCTTCGCGCGCCGACTGCATCTGCGCCGTCGCGCGGTCGATGAACTCGCCGAGGAAGTCGCTCTCGATCCGCCGCCCCTTGGCGCGGATCTCCACCGGCGAGCGCTCGCCCTCGCGCAGCTCCGACAGCAGGGTTCGCTGGAGCTCGGCGTAGCCGCTGAGCCCGATCTTGGCGACGAAGCGCGAGATCGAGGGGGCGGAGACCTCGGAGCGGTCGGCGAGCTCCTGAATCGACAGAAGGCCGGCGTATGGGTAATCCGCAAGCAGGGAAGTGGCGAGCTTTCGCTCCGCAGGCGTCATGGCGCCTGAATTCTGCTCAATCATCTCGCGGACTGTCATCGGCTCGATCTTGGCGGGCGATCTGTTTCAGTCAACGAGAAATGCGTTGACACTGAAAAAATCCTTTCCCTAGCGTAGCGTCATGGCAGCCTTGGATGACCCTCCAGCCCAGAACCGCCTGCTTGCGCCCGGAGACCCGGCGCCGGTGGAGGTCGTGAACCCGGCGAGCGCGGCGCCGGTCCTCCTGCTCTGCGAGCACGCCGGGCGCGCGGTGCCGGCGGCGCTGGCCGGGCTCGGCGTCTCGCCGGACGTGCTGTCGAGCCATCGCGGGTGGGACATCGGCGCAGAGGCGGTGGCGCGCGGCGTCGCGGCGAAGCTTGGAGCGCCGCTGGTGATCCAGCGCTACAGCCGGCTGGTGATCGACGCGAACCGGCCGCCGGGCTCGGCCCAGTCGATCCTCCAGGCGAGCGACGGCGAGGCGATCCCGGGCAATCGCGGGCTGAGCGAGGCCGAGCGCCGGGCGCGCGTCTCCGCGATATTCGAACCCATGGACCGCGCCATCGTCGCCGCGTTCGACCGCGCGCCGCGCAGGGCGGCGTTCTCGATCCACTCCTTCACGCCGACGCTGGGCGGCGCGGCCCGGCCCTGGAGCGCGGGCTTTCTGAGCCGACGCGACGGCGCGACGGCGAAGGCGCTGATGGCGTCGCTGGGCGCCGCGCGCCCCGATCTGATCCTTGCTCTCAATGAACCGTACCGGATCGAGGACGAGACCGACTGGTTCATCCCCGCCCACGCCGAGCCCCGCGGCCTCGCCCACGCGCTGATCGAGGTCCGAAACGACCAGATTGAGGGCGCGGCGGGGCAGGCGCTCTGGGCCGAGCTTCTCGCAGACGCAATCTCCGCAGTCCTGAGGCCCGACCGATGACGCTGACCCGCGACGTCCCCCTCGTTCCGGCGCAGAGCGCGCTGCTTTTCGTCGACGTGCAGAACTTCTCCGCCCATCGCGAGGGCGGCGAGTTCCGCGACCTGCCGCGCGAGGCGTTCGACGCGCGCTACGGCTGGTTCTTCGACGAACTCGAGGGCCGGGTGATCCCGAACATGCAGGCGGTGCAGGCGGCCTGCCGCGCCGCCGGCGTCGAGGTGATGTACACCACCATCGAGAGCCTGACGCTGGACGGCCGCGACCGCTCCCTCGACTACAAGATCACCGGCTTTCACGTGCCGAAGGGGTCGTGGGACGGCAAGGTGCTCGACGCCATAGCGCCGCAGGGCGACGAGATCGTGCTTCCCAAGAGCTCGTCCTCGGTCTTCATCTCGACCCACATCGACTATGTGCTGCGCAACCTTGGCGTGCGGCAGCTGGCGATCTGCGGGCTCGTCACCGACCAGTGCGTCGAGAGCGCGATCCGCGACGCCTGCGACCTCGGCTACCTCGTCACCGAGGTGACGGACGCCTGCCTCACCTACACGGAGGCGCGCCACGCGGCGAGCCTGAACGCCATCCGCGGCTATTGCCGGCAGGTGACGACGGCGGACCTCGTGGCGGAGCTTGCGCGGGCCGGCGGTGGCTGAGGGCGCCGCAGCCGTCGCAGGGGGCGTCGCCGGCCGCGGCGCGGCGCCGCTGGCGAGCCTGCCGGGGCGGGTGCGGGCGTCGAACGCCCTGCGCACCGCGGCGTGCCTCGCGCTGGCGCTGGCGGCGGCTGCGGCGCTGACGCTGCTCTTCGGGCGCTCGGGCGAGCGCATCGCCGTCCAGATGTGCGTGAA
>CAYGUQ010000050.1:0-14568 GCA_964352995.1 uncultured Rhodobacterales bacterium | reverse complement strand
GCCTCGGCCTCGGCGCTGATCTCGTCGCGCAGGCGGGCGAGCGAGAGCTGCAGCGCCTCGCGCTCGGAAATCGCGCGGGTCTGCGCCGCCTCCAGCTCGGCGATGCTCGCGCGCGCCGCGCGCAGGTCTGCGGCGCGCGCGTCCGCCTCCTCTTCGGCCTCCGCCCGCCCCGCCGCGGCGGCGTCGCGCTCGCCGATCAGCGCGGAGATGCGCGCCTCGAAGGCGTCGACCTCGGCGCTCAGCGCGTCGCGCTCGGTCTCCAGCGCGCCGGCGCGGGCCAGCAGCCGCGCCGTCTCGGCCTCCTCCTGCGCCAGCGTGGCGCGCAGGCTCGTCACCTGCACCTCGAGATCCTCTCCGCGGGCCTGCTCCATCGCCAGCACGTTGGAGAGCTGCGCGAGCTGGCTCGTAAGCTCGCCGAGGCGCCGCTCAGCGCCGCTGATCGTCTCGCGCAGCGTGAACTGCACGATCATGAAGATCGACAGCACGAACATCACCACGAGCAGCAGCGCCGTCATGGCGTCCACGAAGCCGGGCCAGGCCAGCCCGATCCCGTGGCGCTCTCCGCGGCGGGCCAGCGCCACGGCTCAGCGCTCCCGGCCGGCGAGCGCCTGGATCGCCCGCGACAGCCCGTGCAGCTCCGCGCGGATGTCGGAGACCGCGTCCTGCCGCCCCGCCGCCATCTCGTCGGTCAGCCGCATCAGCTGGCGGTCGATGGAGCGCAGCCGGGCGCGGGCCTCGAGGTCCTCGCCCTCCCCGTCCTCGCCGTAGCGCCGTTCGAGCTGCGTCGCGACGCGCTCGAGAGCCTTGGCCGCGGCGCCCTCCTGCGCCGCCAGCGCGCCGGCGAGCCGCGACACGCTGTCGGTCAGCGCGGCGACGCGCGACTCGAAGGCCTCGCGCTTCTCGTCGCCCTGCATGGCGATGGCCGCCAGCCGCTCGATCTGCGCCGCGTTCTCCGCCACCAGCGCGGCCGAGGAGGCGCCGTCGCCGCCCTCGCCCACCGCGCCGATGCGGGTGATCGAGGCGAGCCAGTCCTCCAGTTCACGGAAGAAGCGGTTCTGGGCGTGGCCGGCGAAGAGCTCGAGGAGCCCGATCACCAGCGACCCCGCCAGCCCGAGCAGCGAGGAGGCGAAGGCCGTGCCCATGCCGCCGAGCTGGTTCTCCAGCCCGGTCATGAGGTTGTTGAAGACGCCGGCCGCGCCGCCCTCGGCGTCGGGCGCGAGGCTGCGGATGGTGTCCACCACCGCCGGCACGGTGTTCGAAAGCCCCCAGAAGGTGCCGAGCAGGCCGAGGAAGATCAGCAGGCTGCCGAGATAGCGCGTGATGTCGCGCGCCTCGTCGAGCCGGGTCGCCACGCTGTCGAGGATCGAGCGCGTCGAAGTCGCCGACAGCGCCGCGCGCGAACCCTTGTCGCGCAGCAGCGCCGAGAGCGAGGCCATGAGGCGCGGCGGGTCGGCGAACTCGTGCCCGGCCCTGTCGGCAGCGAAGCCCTCGATCCAGCTCACCGAGGCGAGCACCTGCGCCACCGCCCGGAAACAGGCGACGACGCCGATCAGGAAGACGCCGACGATCAGGCCGTTGAGGTAGACGTTGGCGCGGAACACCACCTCGATGGGGGCGTAGAGAAACCAGCCGATCACCGCCACGGCGACCAGCGCGGCCACCATGAACACGATCTGCCGCACCGGCTGGGAAAATTCTACCGCCCGCTCCCGCCTCAGCGCCATGCCCCGTTCGCCCTTGCCCGCCATCGCCATGGAACGATGGTTAGAGGCTTTGCGCGGGCTTTGCGAGCCTTGCGCGGGCGCTCAGGCCTCGCGCAGCAGCTTCAGCAGCGGTTCGGCGATTTCAGCGTTGGCCGCGAGCATCATGCCGCTCGCGATCGGGTCGGCGGCGTCGGCGTCGAGCTCGCGCAGCAGGCCCCCCGCCTCGCGCACCATCAGCGCGCCGGCGGCGATGTCCCACACGTTCAACCCACGCTCCCAGAAACCGTCGAAGCGGCCCGCGGCGACATAGGCGAGGTCGAGGGCGGCGGCCCCGCCGCGGCGCACGCCGGCGCATTGCGGCATCAGATGCGCCAGCTCGCGCAGGAACTTCGGCAGGTGCTTGGAGCCCGCGAACGGCACGCCGCAGCCGAACAGCATCACGCTCATGTCGCGCCGGCCCGAAACCCGCAGCCGGCGGTCGTTGAGCCAGGCCCCGGCGCCCTTCTCGGTGGTGAACATCTCGTCCTTGATCGGGTCGAACACCACGCCGGCGATGATCTCGCCCTTGCGCTCCAGCGCGATGGAGACGCACCAGTGCGGCAGCCCGTGCAGGAAGTTCGTCGTCCCGTCGAGCGGATCGACGATCCAGCGGTGCATCCCGTCCTCGCTGTCGATCGCGCCGGTCTCCTCGCCGATGTAGCCGTAGGCGGGCCGGGCGCGCATCAGCTCGGCGCGGATCGTCTCCTCGGCCTTGCGGTCGGCGTTGGAGACGAAGTCCCCAGCGCCCTTCAGCGACACCTGCAGGTTCTCGACCTCGCCGAAGTCGCGCACGAGCCGGCGGGCCGCCTTGCGCGCGGCGGCGATCATCACGGTGAGGTTGGCTGAGGCCATGGCCATCGGGCGGGATCCTGTGGGCAGCGGGGTCGGACCCCGCCCATACGGCGCCCCCGCCCGTCCTGTCGACACCCGCGCGCGCCGCAGCGCCCCGGCGGCCGACGGCGACGCCGCCGCGCGGGGCGCGCCGGCCCGAGCCGCCTACCTGCCCTTCCACTCCGGCTTGCGCTTGCGCAGGAACGCCTCCATGCCCTCGCGGAAGTCGTCGGACATGTAGCACATCGCGATCAGGTCGCGGTCGTTGACGCGGGGGACGGCTGCGGCGTTGCGGCGCATCGCCTCCTTCGTCGCGCGCAGCGTGAGCGGCGCGTGGCCGCCGATGGCGCGGGCCATCTCCGCCGCCCGCGCCAGCGGGTCGGGCGAGCTGTCGGCGACGAGGCCCACGGCGCGGGCCTCCTCCAACTCCATCAGCCGCGCTGTGAAGATCAGGTCCTTGACGCGGCCAGGGCCGAGCAGGGCCGTCAACCGCGCGAGATTCGCCGCGGACAGGCAGTTGCCGAGCGTGCGGGCGATGGGAAACCCGAACTTGAGCCGCGCGTCCGCCACGCGGATGTCGCAGCAGGCGGCGATGGCGGCGCCGCCGCCGGTGCAGGCGCCGGTGATGGCGGCGATGGTCGGCGCCGGGCAGGCCTCGACCGCGGAGAGCACGGCGTCGATGCGGTCCTCGTAGGCCCATGCCTCCTGCGGCGTCATCACCGAGCGGAACTGCGCCATGTCGGTGCCCGCCGCGAAGGCGCGGCCGCCTGCGCCCGAGATCACCAGCGCCCGCACGGTTCCGTTCTTCGGGATGCTCTCGCAGATCGCCTTGAGGCCGTCGTACATCGCGAAGGTGAGGGCGTTGCGCGCGTCGGGGCGGTTGAACGTGACGAACAGGACGCCGTCATGCTCTTCCCGCAGCAGTTCGGTCATCATCTCACCTGTAGAAATATTCGACGAGGAACATCGGCACTTCCTCAACGTAAGTCGATAGCAAGAGCACGAACAGGAGAACCCCGACGAAGGGCAGGTTGACTTTCGACACCTCCCAGATGTTCGCCTTCGCGATGGAGCAGGCGGTGATCAGCACGCTCGCCACTGGCGGGGTCTGCTGGCCGATGGCGAGGTTCAGCGTGACGATCAGGCCGAAATGCACCGGGTCGATGCCGACGGTCTGGATCAGCGGGATGACGATCGGCACGACGAGAATGATGGCCGCCGCGGAGTGCAGGAAGAAGCCGATCACGAGGAAGAAGACGTTCAGGATCGCCAGCACCACCCATTTCTGGTCGGTCAGCGCCGTCAGCCCGGCGGCGAGCTCCTGCGGGATCTGCGTGCGGGTCAGAAAGCCGCCCATCAGCACCGAGGCCGCCACCAGCAGCATGACCACCGAGGTCTGTATCGCGCCGTCGAGCAGGGCCGAGCGCAGTTCGCGCAGGTCGGTCTCGCGATACCAGAGGCCCACCAGCAGCGCGGCGAGCACCGCGAGCCCCGCGGCCTCCGTGGCCGTGACGAAGCCGCCGAAGATGCCGCCGAGGATGATGACCGGCAGCGCGAAGGTCGGCAGCGCGTCGATGAAGGTCGCGCGCAGGCGGCGCAGGTTGAACGCCTCCTCCACCGGCAGGTCGTAGCGCACGGCGAAGGCGTAGGCGACGGCCATCAGGCCCGCGGCGCCGATCAGCCCCGGCACGACGCCCGCGACGAACAGCTGCTCGATCGAGGCGCCGGACGACACGCCGTAGAGGATCATCGGGATCGAAGGCGGAATGATGATGGCGAGCGAGGCCGAGGACGATGTGATCGCGGCGGCGAAGGGCGCGGAGTACCCGCGCTTCTTCATCTCCGGGATCATGACCGTGCCCATGGCGGCGACGTCGGCCACCGCCGAGCCGGAGATCTCGGCGAAGAACAGCGACACGCCGACATTCACCATCGCCAGTCCGCCGCGCACGAAGCCGATCAGCGCGGAGACGAACTCGATGAGCCGCCGCGTGATGCCGGCGGCGTTCATGATCGCGCCGGCCAGCACGAACATCGGGATCGCGATGAGCGAGAACTTCGTCGCGCCGGCGTACATGTCGAGCGCGACCGTCACGAGCGAAGAGACGCCTTCGGCCATGATCAGGCCGACCACCGCCGCGACCGCGAGCGCCACGGCGATGGGCACGTTGATCATGATCATCGCGACCAGCGAGACGAAGACGAGGATCACCACCCACGTCATCGGACGGTCTCCTCGATCTCGGCGTGCTCCATCGAGACGCCCGCCATGGTCGCGCGCAGGTAGTCGGGGAAGGACAGGAGCGAGGCGACGATGAAGAGCGCGCCGCCGATGGGAATGACCGACTGCGTGAACTGCACAGGAACCCAGGTCAGGCTGATGAGCGACATGCCCTCCAGCACCGCCAGCACCTCAAGGCCCGACCACGTCATCAAAGCGAAGAACGTCAGCGTCAGGGCTTCGGCGAGCAGCGTGGCGGGCCGGCGCAGCGCCGGACCCAGCGCCAGCAGCACGCCGTCGAAGCCGATGTGCTTGCGCTTCAGCGCGGCGAGGCCGGCGCCGTAATAGGTGATCCAGGCGAGCTGGATGGCGGCGACCTCGTCGTACCAGCTCGCCGAGAGGCCGGCCTTGCGCATGACGACCGCGTAGACGACCACGGCGGTCAGCAGGACCATCTGCAGGATCAGAAACCACTCGAGCCCGCGCTCGAGCCATCGCGCGACCTGGCGCATTCGCTAAGTTCCCCGGAGCATGTGAAGAAGCCCGCCCGCCCGGACAACGGTGCGGGCGGACGGGCCGCGCGAACGGCGGCGGCCCGGCGGCGGAGCCTTCCGCGTCAGTTCGTGGCGGGGCGCAGGGCGTTGATGCGCTCGACCAGCGCCGCGCCGCCGTCGACCGACGCCGCGAACTCCTCGTAGATCGGCTGCGAGGCCGCGACGAAGGCGGCCTTGTCGGCGTCGTTGACGGCGACGCCCGCCTCCTTGATGACGTCAAGCAGCTCCACCTCAAGCCGCGCGGCGATCTCGTAGACCTCCGCCTGCGCCTCGCGCGCCGCCTCGATCAGGGCCTCCTGCACGGCGGCGTCGAGCCGGCCGAAATGCGTCGCCGAGGTCAGGATGTAGCCGGGCGTGTAGACGTGGCCGGTGATCGAGAGATACTTCTGCACCTCCTGGAACTTGGCCGAGGCGATCTGGGCGTAGGGGTTCTCCTGCCCGTCGATGACGCCGGTCTGCAGCGCGGTGAAGACGTCGGAGAACGCCATCGGCGTGGGGTTCGCGCCATAGGCCTGGAACATCTTCACGCGCCATTCGCCGTTGGGCGTGCGCAGCTTCACGCCCTCCAGATCGGCCGGCACGGCGATGGGCCGGACGTTGTTGGTGATGTGCCGGAAGCCGTTCTCCCAGAAGGCGAGGATGCGGTAGCCCTGCGCCTCGGCGGCGGGGCCGAAGACGTCGCCAATCATCTCGCGCTCGACCGCCTTGATGTGCTCGCGGTCCTGGATGATGTAGGGCATCTCGAAGACGCCGAACTCCGGCGAGACCGAAGACATCACCGAGGACGGCAGGGCGAACATCATCTGCCCCAGCTTCAGCTTCTGCAGCATCTCGCGGTCGTTGCCGAGCTGCGAGGAGCCGAACACCTGAACCTCGGCCCTGTCGCCCAGCTTCTCGTTGGCGATGCGCGCGAAAGCCTCGGCGGACTGCGCGAACAGCGAGCCCGGCTCGCCGACATGGCCGAAGCGCAGCGCCTGCTGCGCGAGCGCGGCGTCGCCGGAGATGAGCAGCGCCGCAAGCGCCGCGGCGATCTTGGTGAACTTCATGGACTTCCTCCTCCGTTGTCCGTTTTCCGACCGGGCCGTTCGACCTCTTGCCGTCGTCAGTCGCAGCCTGCGCCGCCTTGGCCTGTCACGAGCCGCGCCAGCCAAACCATTCTCACATTGACGTTTCTTTCGCCAGCGGGGCCGCCGGCGTCTCATTGTTGCTCCAACTAGGTTTGAATGCTTAATTCAAGTCAAGATGAATCATCCATGAACGGAGCTGGGATGGCTGGGGGTCGGTTCTCGGGGCTGGCGGGCGCGATCGAGGGCGACGTGCTGCAGAGCGCGTTCGACCGGGGGCGCTATGCGACCGACGCCTCCTTCTACCAGATCACGCCCGAGACGGTGGTCGTGCCGCGCCGGTTCGAGGACGTCGAGGCGACGCTGGCCGCCGCACGGGCCGAGGGCGCATCGCTGACCGGGCGCGGCGGCGGCACCTCGCAGGCGGGGCAGACCGTCGCGCCCGGCGTCGTCGTCGATTTCTCCAAGCACCTCAACGGCCTGCGCCATCTCGACGTGGAGGGGCGGCGCGCGGTGGTCGAGCCGGGGCTGGTCCTCGACGAACTCAATCGGATGCTGAAGCCGCACGGGCTGTGGTTTCCGGTGGACGTCTCGACTTCCTCGCGCGCCACCATCGGCGGCATGACGGCGAACAACTCCTGCGGCTCGCGCTCGCTGCGCTACGGGCGGATGCGCGAGAACGTGATCGCCGTGGAGGCGCTGCTGGCGGACGGCGCGCGCGCCCGCTTCGGCGAGATCGACGCCGAAAGCGCGCGCCGCCCCGGCGCCAACGACCCCCATGGGCGCCTCATTGCCGACATGCTGGCGCTCGGCGCGCGCGAGGCCGACGAGATCGCCGCGCGGTTCCCGAAGGTACAGCGCCGGGTCGGCGGCTACAACCTCGACGCGCTCGTCCCCAACGGCGCGCCCGTCAACATGGCGCATCTGCTGGTGGGCTCGGAGGGCACGCTGGCGCTGTTCGAGAGCGTCGAGATCAGGCTCTCCCCCCTGCCCGGGCCCAAGGCGCTCGGCGTCTGCCACTTCCCGAGCTTCCGCGCGGCGATGGACGCGGCGGCGGCGCTGGTGGCGCTGGGCCCGACGGCGGTGGAGCTGGTCGACCGCACCATGATCGAGCTCGGCCGCGACATCCCCATCTTCCGCCCGGTGATGGAGAGCTTCGTCAGGGGCGACCCCGCCGCGCTGCTGCTGGTGGAGTTCGCCGAGACGCCGGAGGAGAACCGCCGCCGGCTCGACGCGCTGCACGAGACCATGGCGGACCTCGGTTTCCGCTGGGGCGATCCGTCAAGGCTGGAGGGCGGCGTGGTCGAGGCGATCGACCCGGCCTTCCAGGCCCGCATCTGGGGCGTCCGCACCCAGGGCCTCAACATCATGATGTCGATGCGCAGCGAGGGAAAACCCGTCTCCTTCGTCGAGGACTGCGCGGTGGAGCTCAAGGACCTCGGCGACTTCACCGACCGGCTGACGGCGGTGTTCCGCAAGCACGGGACGGACGGGACGTGGTACGCGCACGCCTCCGTCGGCCTGCTGCACGTCCGTCCCGTCCTCAACCTCAAGGAGGAGGTCGGCGTCAAGGCCATGCGGGCCATCGCCGAGGAGGCCTTCGACCTCGTGGCCGAATACAAGGGCTCGCACTCCGGCGAGCACGGCGACGGGCTGGTGCGCTCGGAGTTCCACGAGAAGATGTTCGGCGCCCGCATGGTGCGCAGCTTCGAGACCGTGAAGGACCGCTTCGACCCCGAGGGCCGGCTCAACCCCGGCAAGATCGTCCGCGCGCCCAAGATGGACGACCGGTCGCTCTTCCGCTGGCCCGAAGGCTACGCCGCCGAGAAGCGCGAGACGGCGTTCAGCTGGGACGACTGGCCCGGCGGGCTGATCGGCGCGGTGGAGATGTGCAACAACAACGGCGCCTGCCGGAAGCTCTCCGGCGGCGCCATGTGCCCCTCCTACCGCGCCACCCGCAACGAGCGCGACCTTACGCGCGGCAGGGCGAACACGCTGCGGCTGGCGCTGACCGGGCAGTTGGGCCCGGACGCCTTCGCCTCGGACGCGATGGCGGAGACCATGAGCCTCTGCGTCTCCTGCAAGGCGTGCCAGCGCGAATGCCCGATGTCGGTCGACATGGCCAAGATGAAGATCGAGGTTCAGGCGGCGCGCGTCGCGAAGAACGGCATCTCGCTGAGGGACCGGCTGGTCGCGCACCTGCCGGCCTACGCGCCCTGGGCGGCGCGGGCGCCGTGGCTGATGAACCTGCGCAACCGGGTTCCGCGGCTCGCGCGGCTGTCGGAGCGCGTCGCGGGCCTCGCCGCCGACCGGCCGCTGCCGGAATGGCGCGCGCCTTTCCGCGAGCCGGCGGACGACGCCGACCCCGAGGTCGTGATCCTCGCCGACACCTTCAACCGCCATTTCGACCCCGACATCCTGCGCGACGCGGTTTTCGTGCTGAAGGCCGCGGGCCTGCGCGTCGGCTTCGCGCGGGCGCCGAAGGGCCGGCCGCTCTGCTGCGGGCGCACCTATCTGTCGGCAGGGCTCGTCAAGGAGGCGAAGGCCGAGATGGCGCGCACCGCCGCCGCGCTGCGCCCGGTGCTGGAGCGCGGGGGCGCGGTGGTGGGGCTGGAGCCCTCCTGCCTGCTGACCTTCCGCGACGAGGCGCCCCGGCTGCTCGACGACTGGCCGGTCGAGAC
Source organism: uncultured Rhodobacterales bacterium (assembly GCA_964352995.1). Lineage (GTDB taxonomy): Bacteria > Pseudomonadota > Alphaproteobacteria > Rhodobacterales > Rhodobacteraceae > Rubrimonas. Next base: position 5,475 of record CAYGUQ010000050.1, on the reverse strand, counting down.
CGGCCGCCGCGTGATGCTGCTGGAGGAGTTCCTGGCGCCGCTCGCAGACCGGCTGCCGCTGAAGCCGCTCAAGGGCAGGGCGCTCGTCCACGGCCACTGCCACCAGAAGGCGGCTGACGTCATGGGGCCGGTCGAAACCCTGCTGCGCGCCGTGCCGGGCCTCGACGTCGGCGTGATCGACAGCTCCTGCTGCGGCATGGCGGGCGCCTTCGGCTATCAGGTGGAGACTGCGGCGGTGTCGCGCGCGATGGGCGAGCTTGCGCTCATGCCCGCCGTACGCGCCGAGCCCGACGCGACGATCGTGGCCGACGGCACCTCCTGCCGCCACCAGATCGCCGACCTCGCCGGGAGGCGGGCGGTCCATGTCGCGAGCCTGCTGCGCCGGTCGCTGGAGGCGGCGGGATGACGCCCCTCGGCGGGGACGCCATCGCGCGGCGTCCGCTCGCCGTCGAGCTCGCCGACCGCCTGCGCGCCATGATCGTCGAGGGCGATCTCGCGCCCGGCCAGCGCATCTCCGAGAAGGCGCTCTGCGAGCGCTTCGGCGTGTCGCGCACGCCGCTGCGCGAGGCGCTGAAGGTGCTGGCGCGCGAGGGGCTGGTGACGCTGACGCAGAACCGCGGCGCGGCGGTCTCCGCGCTCACGCTCGCCGATCTGGAGGAGGCGTTTCCGGTGATGGCCGCGCTGGAGGCGCTGAAGGGCGAACTGGCGGCGCGGGCGGCGACCGATCAGGAGATCGAGGCCATCGGCCTGATCGCGGAGGCGACGGCCGACGCCTGGCGTGCGGGCGACCGACCGCGCTATCTGCTGCTGAACGACGACTTTCACGATCAGCTGTCGCGCTCGGCGCGCAACCCCACGCTGGCGGAGATCACCCGCGCGCTCGACGTGCGCATCCGGCGCGGGCGGCGCAGCGCGAGCGCCGACGCGGCGCGCTGGGCAAAGGCCGTCGCGGAGCATGGCGAGATCGCCGAAGCGCTGGCCCGGCGCGACGCGACCGCGCTCGGCGACGCGATGCGCCGGCACATGGAGAACACGCTCGCGGCCCTGCGGGCGATGGCGGCCGAGGAGATCGAGACGACATGACCGCAAGAGAGATCGCCGCCCGCCTGCTCGAGGCGCGGCGCACCGGCCGCCCCTTCGCCGCGACGCCCGAGGACGGCCCCGCCGACGAGGCCGGGGCGCTGGCCGCGCAGGCGCTGGTCGCCGCCGAGGCCGGGCCGGCGGGCGCCTTCAAGACCGGCCGCAAGAGCGCCGACGCCGCGCCGCTCATGGCGCCGATCTTCGCGGACGTGGTCCACCGCTCCGGCGCAGGGATCGCCGGCGGGCGGCTGCGCGGCGTGGAGCTGGAGGTCGGCTTCCGGCTCGAAGGCCCGGCGCCCGACCTCGACGACCCCGACTTCGCGGAGGCGCTGCGGGGCCGCGTCGTCGCCCTTCCCGCCATCGAGATCGTCGAGAGCAGGTTTGAGGACATGGACGCCGCCGGCCCCTTGTGGAAGCTCGCCGACAACCAGTCGAACGGCGCGCTGGTGCTGGGCGAGCCCGTCGCCGACTGGCGCGCCCTGCCGCTCGCCGCGCCGACGCTGCGGCTGGAGATCGCGGGCGAGACGGCGCAGGAGGGCGCCGCGCCCGCGCCGGGCGGCGACCTCTTCGCGACCTACGCCGCCTTCCTGCGCCGCCTCGGCGCCCATTGCGGGGGGCTGGCGCCGGGCATGACGGTGATCACCGGGAGCCTGACGGGGATGCGCTTCACCGTCGCCGGCGCCTCGGTCGAGGGGCGGATCGAGGGGCTCGGCGCGGTTTCCTGCCGCTTCGGCTGAGGGGCCGTCTCGCCTGAGACGCTTCAGTTCTGGCGCGGGTCGAGCGCGTCGCGCAGGCCGTCGCCGAGCATGTTGAAGCCCAGCACCACCGCGAAGATCGCCGCGCCGGGCCACAGCGCCATCCACGGCGCCTGCTCCAGAAAGCCCTTGGCGACGTTCAGCATCGAGCCCCAGGAGGGCGCCGGCGGCTGCTGGCCGAGGCCGAGGAACGACAGGCTCGCCTCCGCGATGATCGCCGTCGCCACTGTCAGCGTCGCCTGCACCAGCAGCGGCGGCGCGATGTTCGGCGCAACCGTGCGCCAGAGGATCGCGGCCTGCCCGACGCCGGCGGCGCGCGCGCTCTCCACATAGTCCTCCGCCGCGACGCGCATGGTCTCGGCGCGGGCGATGCGGATGAAGACCGGCGCGGCGGAGAGGCCGATGGCGATCATGGCGTTGGTCAGCGACGGGCCGAGGAAGGCCGCGAAGGCGATGGCGAGGATGAGGAACGGGCAGGCCAGCAGCGCCTCGGTGGCGCGGGAGACGGCGGCGTCGGTCCAGCCCCGCGCCCAGCCGGCGAGCACGCCGAGCGGCGCGCCGACCGCCACCGCCATCGCCACCGACACCACGCCGGCCAGCAGCGAGGCGCGGGCGCCCCAGACCATCCGCGCCAGCACGTCGCGGCCGAGCTCGTCGGTGCCGAGCGGGTGCGCGGCGGAGGGCGGCTTGCGGATCGCGCCCCAGTCGGTCGCGGCGGGGTCGAGCCCGGTCAGCGGCGCGGCCAGCGCGATCAGCGCGAAGGCGGCGACGAGGACGGCGCCGACCAGCGCCGTGGGGCTCGCCCGCAGTTTCGCCCAGACGCGGCTCCGGCGCGCGGGGGCCGCGGGCTCCGCGACGACGCGCGCGGGGGCGTTCACGGCGCGTCCCTCAGGCGCGGGTTGAGCAGCGCCTGCGCCACGTCGGCCAGCAGGTTCATCAGGATGAAGGCCATCGCCGTCACCAGCACGACGCCCTGCACCACCGCGTAGTCGCGGTTGAAGACGGCGTCCACGATGGCCTTGCCGAATCCGGGGATGGTGAAGATCTGCTCCGTCAGCACCGCGCCGGCGAGCAGTTCGCCGAAGAGCAGCGCGGAGACGGTCACCACCGGGCCGAGCGCGTTGCGCAGCGCGTGGCGCAGGATCACGCGGCGCTCGCTCAGCCCCTTGGCGCGGGCGGTGCGCACGTAGTCCATGCGCAGCACGCCGAGCATGGCGGAGCGGGTGTGGCGCATCAGCGAGGCGGCGAGCCCGGTGCCGAGCACGAAGGCCGGCATCAGCATGGTGCGGATCGACTGCCAGAAATCCTCCGAGAGCGGCCTGTAGCCCGAGGCCGGCAGCCAGCCGAGATTCACCGAGACGAGCAGGATCAGCATGATCCCCAGCCAGAAATTGGGGATCGACAGGCCCGAGAGCGCGACCGCATTGGCGATCCAGTCCCAGACCGTGCCCTTCTTCACCGCCGCCAGCACGCCCATCGGCGCGCCGATGGCCACCGCGATGATCAGGCTCATCACGGCGAGCTGGAGCGTTACGGGAAGCTTCTCCGCGATCAGCTCCAGCACCGGCTGGCGGGTGCGCAGCGACATGCCGAGGTCGCCCTGCAGCGCGGCCTGCGCCCAGTAGAGATACTGCATCGGCAGCGGGTCGTTGAGCCGGTACTTCTCGCGCAGGAAGGCGAGCGTCTCGGGGTCGCGCTCCTCGCCCGCGAGCGCCAGCACGGGGTCTCCCGGCAGCAGCTTCTGCAGCAGGAACACGAACACCGAGATCAGGATCACGGTGGGGATCGCGATCAGCAGGCGACGCAGGATGAAGCGGGTCATCGGCTCATGCTCTGGGAACGGGCGGCCCCCGCACGGACGGGGGCCGCAGGATCGCGCAGCGTGCGCGGCGCCGGATGAAGACCGGCGCCGCAGCCGACGTCAGCCGCCCTTGCGGACGCCCTCGAGGCGGATCATGCCGTCGGGATAGGGAACGAAGCCGGTCACGTCGTCGGCCAGCGCCCAGATCCAGGTCGGGTGGTAGAGATACATGATCGAGCCCTCCTTCACGAGGATGTCGCGGGCGTCGTCGTAGGCCGCTTTTCGGGCGGCGAAGTCCTCGCCGACGCGGGCGGCGTTCAGCAACTCGTCCACCTCGGGGATGCAGATCTTGCTGTCGTTGATGCCGCCGCCGCAGGTCTGGAACTGGTGGATGTTGCCGTCGGGGTCGGTGCGGCCGGACCAGCCGATCGAGCTCGCCTCGAAGTCGCCGGCCGTCTGGTCCTGGAGCTGGGTGGCGAACTCCTTGGAGACGATGTTCAGGCGGATGCCGGCCTCGGCGGCCATCGCCTGAAGCACCTGCGCGACCTGAAGCTGCACCGGGTTGTTGGTGGTCTGCAGCTCGATGTCGACGCCGTCGGGATAGCCGGCCTCCGCCAGCAGCGCCTTGGCCTGCGCGACGTCTCGCTCGGGAACCGGGAAGCGCTCGTCGTACCACGCCGAGCCCGGCGGGAAGGGCTGGTTGCCGGGGGCGAAGGCGCCCTCGAACACCACCTGGTTGAGCGCCGCGCGGTCGATGGAGAGGCTCAGCGCCTGGCGCACGAGCGGGCTCCGGCCGAGCGGGTTCTCGGCGCGCGGGCCGTTGCCGACGTTCATGGTGATGCCCTGGTAGCCGAGCGACACCGCGCTCTCGACCGTCAGGCCGGCGTCCGCCTTCGCCGCGGCGAGGTCGGTCGCCGCCAGCCGCTCCAGCATGTCGAGATCGCCCGCGCGCAGGTTGGCGAAGCGCACGGTGGTGTCGGGGATCGGCAGGTAGACGACGCGCTCGAGGTGGATCGCGTCGGCGTTCCAGTACTCTGGGAACTTCTCCAGCACGATGCGGTCCTGCTGCACGCGCTCGACGAACTTGAACGGGCCGGAGCAGACGGGGGCGAGGCCGAAGTCGAGGCCCATCTCCTCTGTCGCGGTCGGCGACAGCATCATGCCGGCGCGGTCGGCGAGCTGGGCGAGCAGCGTCGCGTCCGGCGCGGCGAGCTTCATCGTCACCTCCAGCGGCCCGGTCGCCTCGGCGCTCTCGATCGAGGCGAGCTCGGATTTCCGGCGGCTCTCGGGCAGGTTCTTGCTGCGGTCGATGTTGGCGACCACGGCGGCGGCGTCGAAGGGCGTGCCGTCATGGAACGTGACGCCCTCGCGCAGCTGCATGGTCAGCGTGGTCCCGCCGTCGGAAAAGGCCCAGGCCGTCGCCAGCATCGGCACGATGGCGAGGTCGGGGTCGATGTCGACCAGCTTGTCGCAGAGGCCGGCGTAGACGATGCGGCCGACGAAGGTGCGGGACTGGTCGGGGTCGAGGATGTCGGCGTCGTCCTGCAGGCCGATGCGCAGCTCCTGCGCCGTGGCGGCGCCTGCGGCGAGCAGCAGGGCGATGGCGGTCATGGTTCTCAGCACGGGGAAGGCTCCTCTGTCGGGATTGGCGTCATTGTGGGGCGCTTGCCGGCCCCTTGGCTTCCAGCGCGTCGCGGTAGAGCGCGAAGCGCGCCGCGGCGGCCTCGGTGAGCGCCGGCGGAGACGGCGCGGCGGGTCAGTCCCCGATCTCGCGAGAGCGGATACTGGCGACGGATCTTCCGTCGCCGGCGGAGAGCAGCGCGGGGCGGCTCTCGGCGC
>CAYGUQ010000049.1:0-14678 GCA_964352995.1 uncultured Rhodobacterales bacterium | reverse complement strand
GGCCGCGGCGACGGCGGGCGTCGCGAGGGCGGCGCTGACGCCGCCGCCGGTCTCGGCGCGCAGGGCCGCGGCGCAGTCGGGCTCGCCGGCGTCGAAGGCGCAGGTGGCGCCTAGGGCCAGGGCGGCCTCGCGCTTGGCGGGGTTGACGTCGAGCGCCGCGACGGTGGTCGCGCCCGCGGCCAGCGCGCCCAGCACGGCCGACAGCCCGACGCCGCCGAGGCCGATCACGGCGACGCTCTCGCCCGGCCGGATCTCCGCGCTGTTGACCGCCGCGCCGACGCCCGTGAGCACGCCGCAGCCGAAGAGCGCGGCGAGGTCCATCGGCGTCTCGCGGGGGATCGGCACGAGCGAGCGGCGCGAGACCACAGCGGCCTCGGCGAAGGCGGAGACGCCGACATGGTGGTGGACGGGCGCGCCGCCGAGCGCGATGCGGCGCGCGCCGGAGAGCAGCGTTCCCGCGCCGTTGGCCGCCGCGCCGGGCTCGCAGAGCGCCGGGCGGCCCTCCGCGCAGGGGGCGCAGCAGCCGCAGGACGGCACGAACACCAGCGCCACCGGGTCGCCGGGCTTCAGGTCGTCCACGCCCGGCCCGCAGCGCTCGACGTAGCCCGACGCCTCGTGGCCGAGCGCCATCGGCATGGGCCGCGGCCTGTCGCCGTTGATGACGGAGAGGTCGGAGTGGCAGAGCCCGGCGAAGGCGATGCGCACCAGAACCTCGCCGGGGCCGGGGTCGGCGAGCGTCACGCTCTCGATCGAGAGCGGCCGGGACGCCGCATAGGGCCGTTCGGCGGGAAAGGCGCTGAGGATGGCGGCGCGGACCTGCATGGGACGGCTCCGGACGGTTTGAGGCTCGGCCCAGACTTATCCGGCGGCCGGCGCCGCGCCGCAAGGGCGCGGGCGGCGGCTCAGCGGAAGACCAGCGCCGAGACGAGGCTGCCGCGGATCACCTCCGACGTCGTGCTGCCGAGCACGAGGCTGCGCAGCTGCGAGTGGCCGTAGGCGCCCATCACCAGCAGATCGATCCCGTCGCGCTCGACGATCTGGGGAATGGTCTTCTCGGGCTGGCCCTGCTCGAAGCGCGCGGTGACGCGGATGCCGCCGCCCTTGAGCTGGGCGCTCGCGTCGTCGAGGCGTCGGCGGCCCTCGGCGGTCTCCGCCCCGATGGTCACGAGGTCGCACTGCGCGTCGCCGAGCAGGCGCGCCTGGGCGATGGCGGCGATCATCTCCTGCGCCTTGGAGCGGCCGTCGAAGGCGATCAGCGCGCGCTTCGGCTCGCGGAAGGCGCGCGCGGCGATCAGCACCGGACGGCGGCTGGAGCGCACGATGCGTTCGAGGTTGGAGCCCAGATGCATCTTCGCGAAGTCCGCCGCCTCGCCGCGCTTGCCGACGACGACGACCTCAGCGTTCTCCTCGCGCTCGGCCATGGTGTCGATCAGGTCGCCGGTGCGCAGCGTCACCGCGATGTCCGACACGCCGAGCGCCTCGATGCGCTGGCGGGCGGCCTCCAGCACCAGCCGGGCGTTGGCCTGCAGCAGCTTGAAGCGCTCCGCGTCCATCTCGGCGAGCTGCTCCAGCAGGCGCTGCTGGCCGTCGACGAAGACGCGGCCCGAGCGGTCGCTGGAGGCGCTGTCGCGTCGGCCCAGCACCTGCAGCAGCTCCACCGAGGCGCCGAGGCGGCGGGCGGCCCAGGCCGCATGCTCGGCGACGCTGGCGGAGTAGATCGATCCGTCGAGGCAGGCCAGAACCGTGCTCATGCCGCGCATTCCCCCTCAGTGGCCCATCAGCTTTTCCAGCGCGCCGGGCTTTTCAGCCTCGCCGAGCCGGTCGACGATGGTGGCGCTGGCCTCGTTCATGCCGACGAGGCGCACGTCGGCGCCCTCCCGCCGGAACTTCAGCACGGCCATGTCCACCGCCGCGACGCTGGAGACGTCCCAGATATGGGCGCGGCTCATGTCGATGGTGACTTGCTCCAGCGCCTCGCGGAAGTCGAAGGACTTCAGGAAGGCGTCGCTGGAGGCGTAGAAGAGCTGCCCCTCGACGGTGTAGGTGCGCGACCGGCCGTCGGGGCTCGCCTGGGACGCGACGCGGAACACCTGGGCGATCTTCGCGGCGAAGAACACGCCCGAGAGCAGCACGCCGAGGCCCACGCCGATGGCGAGGTTGTGCGTCGCGACCACGCCGACCACGGTGGCCAGCATCACCACGCTGGAGCTGAGCGGATGTTCGCGCAGCGCCGCCAGCGAGCGCCAGCTGAAGGTGCCGATCGAGACCATGATCATCACCGCCACCAGCGCCGCCATGGGGATGATCGCGATGAGGTCGCCAAGCGCGACGATGAAGAACAGCAGCAGCACGCCGGCGGCGAAGCACGAGAGCCGCCCGCGCCCGCCGGACTGCACGTTGATCACCGACTGGCCGATCATCGCGCAGCCCGCCATGCCGCCGATGAAGCCGGAGGCGATGTTGCCGAGGCCCTGGCCCACGCATTCCTGGTTCTTGTCGGAGGTCGTGTCGGTCAGGTCGTCGACGATCTGCGCCGTCATCAGGCTCTCAAGCAGCCCCACCGCCGCCACCGCCGCCGAGTAGGGCAGGATGATCAGCAGCGTCTCCAGCGTCAGCGGGATGTCGGGGATCAGGAAAACCGGCAGCGTCGAGGGCAGCTCGCCCATGTCCCCCACCGTGCGCACGTCCCACCCGAAGGCGACGGCCGCGGCTGTCAGCGCGACGATGCAGACCAGCGGCGCCGGGACGGCCTTGGTCAGCATCGGCAGGAGATAGAGGATGGCGAGCCCCGCGGCGACCATCGGATAGGTGAGCATCGGCACGCCGATCAGCTCGGGCACCTGCGCCATGAAGATGAGGATGGCGAGCGCGTTGACGAAGCCGGTCATCACCGATTTCGAGACGAAGCGCATGACGCGCCCGAGCTTCAACAGCCCCGCCCCGATCTGGAGTACGCCGGCCAGCACCGAGGCCGCCAGCAGGTATTGCAGGCCGTGGTCCTTCACCAGCGTCACGAACAGCACCGCCGTGGCCGCGGTCGCCGCCGAGATCATGCCCGGACGCCCGCCGGCGATGGCGGTGACGACGGCGATGGCGAAGGAGGCGAAGAGGCCGACCTTGGGGTCGACGCCCGCGATGATCGAGAAGGCGATCGCCTCGGGGATCAGCGCCAGAGCGACGACGAGGCCCGCCACGAGGTCGGCCCGCGGCTGGCCGATCCAGTCGCCCTGAAGCCGTCCCCAGTCGATCCCCGTCCGTGCAGCCGGCGCCATGCGACCTCCCCGTGCTTCCCGCGCGCCGGCGCGAACCCGTGCGCGGCGCATCGGGCGGGACTAACCGTCGCAGGCCTCTGTTGCAACCGCGAAGGGACTTGCGCGCGCAGCGGCGCCGGGCGGGGCGGGGCCGCTCAGTCCGACGCGTCGAGCGTCTTGATGACGAGATCGAGGGCCGGGCGGTCGCGCGGGCCCGTCCGCTCGCGCACGGCCTCCGCCAGCCTGCGGTAGTGCGCCCGCACCTCGGCGTCGCCGCGCGAGTGCCACGCCAGGGGAACGAGGGAGCGGTCCGCGAGCAGCGCCATCTCCAGCGGTTGCAGCACGAGCCGCAGCGCGCCGCCGGCGTCCGCGCGCGCGTTCGGCGCCTGGTCCGCCGTCGCGAGCCGCTCCGCCGCGTCCATCAGCCGGTTGATGCAGGCGATGGCCGTGCCGGGGTCGTTCACGCCCGGCGAGAGCGCCCGGATGCCGCCTTCGGCCAGCGCGCGCGCCTCGTAGAGCGCGCCGGTGCCGGTCTCGGTGCGGTTGCTCAGCCCCATCGCGCGCGCCACCGCCACCGCCTCGTCCTCAGCGGCGCCGTCGGGAACGGGGCCGGCGCCGATAAGCCGCGCCAGCGGCTCGTCGGCCAGAAGGAACGCCCCGGGGGCCGCGGCAAGCGCCAGCACCCCGCCGCGCCGCTTTGCGATCGCCACCAGCGCGGCCTCGTCTATCAGCCCGACATAGCCGGAGAAGGGGCTGAGGAGCGGCCGGTCGCCGGGGTCTTCGGGCGGCGGCGCCGCGCGGCTGCGGCGATCGCCGGGCTTGAGCTCTGCGGCGAGGGCGCGGCGCAGCGCGTCGCCGCGCCGCGCCACCATCTCGTCGGGCCGCATCACCTCGGTCATGCGATGGGCGAAGGCCACCACGACGCCCAGCGTCAGCGTCGCGAGCGTCAGCGCCAACGGCGTCGCGAGCCCGAGCCGCCACGTCTCGCCGGCGCCGAAGCTGAGCGAGGCGGCGCAGAACAGGAAGGTCGCCAGCGTCGCGCCGGTCAGCACCTGCACGATGGTCTCGCGCAGCACGAAATCGAGCATTCGCGGGCTGAGCTGCTGCGCCGTGAGCGACAGCGCCACGAAGGTCAGCGACAGCACGATGGAGAAGACCGAGATCACCGCGCCCGCGACGGCCGAGAGGGCGGCGCGCGCGCCGTCCTCGTCGACCGGGCCGAGCAGGTCGCCGAGCCATCGCGCCTGCTCCGGAACGGCGTTGAGGCCGAAGGCGGCGCCGAGCCCCATCGCGCCGAGCAGGATCGGCGTCATCCAGAAGCCGGAGAAGATGCGCCGCAGGGGCGCCGGCGTGACGCGGCGCACCGCGCGCCCGATGACGGTGGAGTTCATTGCTTCGCCATCAGCCAGTCGAGCGCGGCGCGCGGCGCCAGCCGCTTCAGCGCCGCCACCGCGTAGGTCGGCGTCGTCACGTAGTAGCGAGCCTTCGGCCGCGGGCTCTCGACGGCGTGGACCAGCTTCCGCGTTACCGCGGCAGGCGGCAGGGTGAAGGGGTTGCTCTTCGCGCTCTCGCCGTAGCGCGCGTCGATGTCGGCGTAGTCGGCGCGCCGGGCCGAGGCGTCGCGGTCGATCCAGCGGGCGAACTGGGCGCGCGCGTTCTCGTTGAACCGTGTGGCGATGGGGCCGGGCTCGATCAGGCTGACGCGCAGCGGGCCGCCGCGCAGTTCGAGGCGCAGCACGTCGGCGTAGCCCTCCAGCGCGTGCTTCGTGGCGACATAGGCGCCGCGCCAGCGCACCGGCGCGAAGCCCAGCACCGAGGAGCAGAACACGATCCGGCCGCCGCCCTGCGCGGCGCCCGCGCCGGCGGCGTGGGCGCGCATGGCCGGCAGCAGCGCCCGGGTCAGCGCGTGCCAGCCGATGAAGTTCGCCTCGAAGATCGCGCGGAGCGCGTCGGTCGGCAGGTCCTCGACGAAGCCCGGGATGGCGTAGGCGCCGTTGTGGAACACTGCGTCGAGGCGGCCGCCGGTCAGCTCCAGAGCGGTCGCGGCGGCGGCGAGAACGCCGGGCTCGTCGGCGTAGTCGAGCACGAAGCTCTCCAGCCCCTCGGCGCGCAGGCGCTCGCAGTCCTGCGGCGCGCGGCATGACGCGAGCACGCGCCAGCCGCGGGCGCGCAGGGCGCGGGCGGCGTCGAGCCCGATGCCCGATGAGCAGCCGGTGATCAGGATGCTGCGCGTCATCGCCCTTGCGCCTCCACATTCTCGCTCCGCGGGTATAACCCTCTGGCGCGCGCAAACGCCATGGAGCCTTCGCCATGCCGCGGCGGACCACGCTGGAGACCCCGGCCGATGACACGCCCCCGCCGTCGCCGCAGCTCTCGCGGCGGCGCGTGACCCTGCGCGACCTGTTCTACGGGCTAGGCTTCGTCGTGCTGCTCGTCGCCGCGCTGACGCTGGGGCGGCCCTACCTCACGCCCATCGCCGTGGCGGTGCTGATATGGTTCCTGATCAACGCGCTGGCCGACGCGCTCGGCCGCCGCGCGCCGGCGCTGCCGCGCGCCGCCTGCACCGCCGCGGCGATGGGCGCGCTGCTGGTCGCCGTGCTCGCGGTGATCCAGATCGTCGCGCGCAACGTCGGCGCGCTGACCGACGGGCTCGCCGGCGTGGACGAGCGGCTGCTCGCGGTCGCCAATCAGGCGATGGCCGGGCTGGGCCTCGCCGGCCCGATCGACCTTGAGGCGATTCTCTCCGGCTACGATCTGGAGGGCGTCCTGACGCGCGTGCTGTCGGCGGCGCGGGAGCTGGTCGGCGGGGTCGCGCTGGTGTTTCTCTACGTCATGTTCCTGCTGATCGATCAGCGCTACTACGAGGCCAAGCTGCGCGCGCTGGCGCCGGACCCGGACCGCCGGGCCTGGCTGCGCGCGACCCTCAAGCACATCGCCGACGAGACGCGGGCGTATCTGTGGCTGATGACGCTGATCTCGCTCGGCGTCGGCGTCGCGACGGGGCTGACGCTGTGGGCCTTCGGCGTGGCCGGCGCGGCGTTCTGGGGGTTCCTCGCCTTCGGGCTGAACTTCATTCCTACGATCGGCTCGATTCTCGGCGTGGCGATCCCCTGCGTCTACGCGCTGCTGCAATTCGAGGACCCCTCGCCGCTGCTGGCGCTGATCCCGGCGCTCGCCGCGAACTGGATCGCGGCCGGCGAGGTGGTGCTGCCGCGGGTGATGGGCGACCGGCTGAACCTCTCGGGCTTCGTCATCCTGCTGCTGCTGGTGGTCTGGGGCGCGATGTGGGGGCCGGCGGGAATGTTTCTCGCGATCCCGATCACGGTGATCCTGATGATCGTGTTCAGCCAGTTTCCCCGGACGCGGCCCATCGCGCTGGCGCTCTCGAAATCCGGCAGCCTCGCCGACCCGCTGGACCCCGTCGAACGCTAGGGATACGCTACATCTATGAGCGACGATCCAGACCTCCCCGACATCTTGCATGAGCCGCTGAGCAGGGCGCTGGGCGAGCGCTATCTGCAATACGCGCTCTCGACGATCATGCACCGCGCGCTGCCGGATGCGCGCGACGGGCTGAAGCCGGTCCATCGCCGCGTTCTATTTGCGATGCGACAGTTGCGGCTTGATCCGGGAAGTGGATTCAAGAAATCGGCGCGCGTCGTCGGCGACGTCATCGGTAAATTTCACCCGCACGGTGAATTGAGCGTGTACGATGCTCTGGTCCGTGCGGCGCAGGACTTCAGCCTGCGGTATCCGCTGATCGACGGGCAGGGCAATTTCGGCAATATCGACGGCGACAACGCCGCCGCCCAGCGCTACACCGAGGCGCGGCTGACGGCGGTGGCGGCGGCGATGCTCGACGGGCTCGACGCCGACGCGGTGGACATGAAGCCGACCTACGACGGCTCCGAGGAGGAGCCCGTCGTGCTGCCGGCGGCCTTCCCGAACCTGCTGGCCAACGGGGCGAGCGGCATCGCGGTCGGCATGGCTACGTCGATCCCGCCGCACAACGCCGGCGAGCTGTGCGCGGCGCTCCTGATGCTGCTCGACAACCCCGAGGCCGGAAACGACGCGCTGGCGCTGAAGGTGCAGGGGCCGGACTTTCCCACCGGCGGCGTTCTGGTCGAGCCGCCGGAGGCCATCGCGCAGGCCTACGCCACGGGGCGCGGGGGCTTCAGGCTCAGGGCGCGCTGGCAGGTGGAGGACCTCGGCCGCGGGGTCTATCAGATCGTCGTCACCGAGATCCCCTATCAGGTGCAGAAGTCGAAGCTGGTCGAGCGGCTCGCCGAACTCGTCACCACCCGCAAGGTGCCGCTGCTGGCGGACGTGCGCGACGAGAGCGCGGAGGACGTGCGGCTGGTGCTGGAGCCGCGCGCCCGCACGGTGGACGCGGCGGTGCTGATGGAGACGCTGTTCCGCCTCAGCGACCTGGAGGTGCGCTTCCCGCTCAACATGAACGCGCTGATCGACGGGCGGACGCCGAAGGTCTGCTCGCTCAAGGAGCTGCTGCGCGCCTATCTCGACCACCGGCGCGAGGTGCTGCTGCGCCGCTCGCGCCACCGGCTCTCGAAAATCATGGCGCGGCTGGAGGTGCTGGACGGCTACATAATCGCCTTCCTCAACCTCGACCGCGTCATCGAGATCATCCGCACCGAGGACGAGCCGAAGCCGGTCATGATGGCCGAGTTCGGCCTGACCGACGCGCAGGCCGAGGCGGTGCTGAACCTGCGGCTGCGCGCGCTGCGGCGGCTTGAGGAGATGGCGCTGAGGCGCGAACGCGATGAACTGACCGCCGAGCGCGGCGCGCTGGAGGCGCTGCTCGGCGACGAGGGCGCGCAGTGGCGCGCCATCGCCGACGAGATCCGCGAGACCGACCGCCGCTTCGGCCGGGACGCTCCCGGCGGCGCCCGCCGCACGGCGCTGGCGGAGGCGCCGAGCGTCGAGGCGGCGAGCCCGGAGGCGATGATCGACCGCGAGCCGGTCACGGTCATCTGCTCGCAGAACGGCTGGATACGCGCCCTGCGCGGGCACCAGCCGCTCGACGCCGAACAGAAATTCCGGGACGGCGACGGGCCGCGCTTCGCGCTGCACGCCGAGACGACCGACAAGCTGCTGGCGCTGTCGACGTCGGGGCGGGTCTTCACGCTGTCGGCGCATCTGCTGCCCGGCGGACGCGGCATGGGCGAGCCGCTGCGGCTGATGGTCGATCTGGCGCAGGACGACGACCTCGTGGCGCTGGTGAAGCACCAGCCTGAGGCGAAGCGGTTGCTGGCGTCCTCCGCGGGGGACGGGTTCGTGGCGGCGGAGGCCGATCTCGTGGCGCAGACGCGCGCGGGCAAGCAGGCGCTGAACCTCGGCCCCGGCGCGACCGCGCGCGTCTTCGCGCCGGTGTCGGGAGACGCGGTGGCGGTCGTCGGCGAGAACCGCCGCCTGCTGGTCTTCGCGCTCGACGAGCTGCCGGAGATGACGCGCGGCAAGGGCGTGCGGCTGCAGAAGTACAAGGACGCCGCCCTCAGCGACGCCGCGACCATCGACATGGCCGCGGGCCTGAGCTGGAGGGAGAGCGGCGGCCGCACCCGCACCGTCGCCGGCGACGACCTCGCGGAATATGTCGGCAAGCGCGGTTCGGCGGGCCGGATGGCGCCGCGCGGCTTCCCGCGCGACAACCGCTTCACCTGAGGCGGCCGCTCAGCGCAGGCCGTCCGCCAGCGCGTCGAGCCGGCTGTCGATCAGGTCGACGCGGCGGCGCAGAATGTCGGGGTGGGCGCGGTTGACGCGGTGGCGGCCATGGCCGGCCTTGGCGACCACGCCGAGCGCTTCGAGCTTTCTCAGGAGCTTGGAGGCGTAGGTCCGCGCGAGGGCGTGGCCCTGCGCGCGCAGCGCCTTCTGCTGGTCGGCCACGGCCAGGCGCGGCGGCTCGCGCGCGGCGAGGAAGGCGAGGGCCGCGGCCTGCGGCGCGGCGAGGGGGCGGCGGGCCTCCGACCCCAGCGCGGGGAGCAGCGCGTCCAGCGCGGCCTCGATGCGCTGACGGGCGAGTTCGGCGCGCTCCATGCGCGCGGCGAGTTCCGCCAGCGCGGCGCTTTCGGCCTCCAGCCGGGCGAGCGGCAGGGCGACGCCGTCGGCGAGGCTGGGGGATGTCTGCGGCGGCGATTCGGGGCGTTCGGGCATCTTCGGCTGCGCCTCCCGCGGCCGGCCCGGTCGCCGGCGGGGGAACACGCGGCGTCGCGCAATTCGGTTAGAATGCGCTCCACCATCGGCGACGTTCCCGGCTTCCGAGGCGACATCGACGATTCGGAACGGCTATGCCCCCGGTCCTCAACGCTTCCTGGGCGGGTGCGGTCGGGGGCTTCGCAGAGCGCGAGATCGGGCCGTCCCGCCGCCTCTGGCGCGGGCGCCCGGGTCGATCAGGGCGGCGTTTCGACAGTGATCAGGTCGCCCACGTCGCCGAGGAAGCGCTCGATCAGCGTGCCGCCCCGCTCCGACGACGCGCCGGCGTTCGTCTCGCTCGGCGGGGCGGCGCGCTGGTAGGTCTTTTCCTCGGTCTGGCGGGCCTGACGGGCGGCGCGGGCGCGCCAGGCGTCGAAGGCGGGCTGGCTCTCGCTGAGCAGATGCGCGTGCTGCTGCGCGCCGAGCACTCCGGTGGCCGCGTAGCCGCGCGCGCCCTGCCATGCGGAGATTGCGGCGTAGGTGTTGGCGCCGAAGACGCCGTCGACGCCGCGCGGGTTGAAGCCGATCAGGTCGAGCCGCCGCTGCACGTCGCGCCGATCGGCTCGGTTCAGGCCCTCCTGATAGGCGTGCGCCGCGGCGTCGGGCGCGGGGGGCGTCGCGGGCGCGGCCGCCTGCGGCGGCGCGACGGGCGCCGGGACGCTCTCGGTCAGGGCCTCGTTCCGCGGTTGAGTCAGCGCGGCCATGTCGAAGAGCGTCGGGTGCTGCGCGGCCGCCTTGCGCTCGGCGGTGGAGACCGCGGCGCCGGAGACCTCGGCCGCCGCCATCGACGCCACGCTCGCCTCCGCCAGCGCGCAGCCGTGGCCGCCCGGGCAATGGGTGGCGATGTAGGCCCGGAAGGCGTCGGCGGTGTTCATCTGCATGGCGAGGCGCCAGTCGAGCAGGTCGGTGTCGACCGGGGCCGGGCCTCGCGGCGGCGCCGCCGCGCCGGCCTCGTCGGCGCCGCCGCCGGCGGCGAGAAGCTGCGGCGCGGCGGGCTCGGGAGCCGGCTTCGGCCCGGCGAGCTGGATCACCTCGCGCAGCGACGAATTCATCCACGGGATCTGGGCGCCGCCGGTCGCGTCCTGCACGGCGGCGTTCACCCGCGTCATCGCGTCGGTGAGGCTGACGCCGGGCGCGCCGAGATGGGCCAGCAGCGCGGCGGTGTAGGGGCTGTGCTCGCCGGCGCCGTCGCTGGCCACGGCGCCCGGCGAGGTGGCGTAGCCGAGCAGCGAGCCGGTCGCGACCTGATCGATCTGCGCGAGGCCGCGCCCGATGCCGCGCGTGCCCTGCGACACGGTCATGCGCGCCGCCAGCGGGTTGTCGCGGCAGGCGTCGAGCAGGACGATGCGGGTGGGCGCGACGGAGGCGAAGCGCATCATGGTGTCGAGGTCGACGGCCTCCAGCGGCAGGTCGAGCTCGTCCTGCAGCCGCGCGTCGACGGGCAGGAGATAGTTGACGCCGCCGACCTCGAGCCCGTGGCCGGCGTAGAACACCGCGGCGATCTCCGCCCCGCGCGCCTGCCGACCGAAGAGCGCGAGGGCGCGGTTCATGCCGGCGAGGTCGAGGTCGACGAGGCCGGGGCCGCCGGGCCCGGCGTTGACGACCTCGAAGCCCATCCCCTCCAGCAGCGCCGCCATCGCGCGGGCGTCGTTGGCGGGGTTGGCGAGGCTCGGGCTGTGGGCGTAGCCGCCGTTGCCGATGACGAGGGCGACGCGGCGGGCGCTCTCGCCCGTCGCGGCGGGCGCGGCGACGGCGACCGCCGCGAAGACGGCTGTCGACAGGACGACGGCGAGGAAACGCGCAAAAAACATGGGCGGCCTGCATACTCGTGGGGCAAAGCGGCATTCTCCGCCGACGCGCCCCGGCATGCAACGATTCGGGGCCGCGCCCGTCATGCTAGGCGGCCATGGCCGCGCACGCGGCCGCCGCGGTCCTGCTCGGGCGCAGGTCTTTGATTTTCATGCATTCATGGCGTCGTGGTGAGCCGGGTGGGACTCGAACCCACGGCCGTTCGATTAAAAGTCGAATGCTCTACCAACTGAGCTACCGGCTCGACCGTGGCGGGAAGTACGCCGCGCGCCGCGACGGGTCAAGCGCGGCGGCCGGCGGCGGCGGACGGCCCAAGCGAGGCGCAAGGCGCGGCGGCGAAACCAAAACTTCACGGCTTCCCGCTTAGGACGAGATCAGATTCTTTGAACCGGAGCGTCGAACCATGAACATCCTGATCCGGCTGCACGCGCTGCTCTCCGACCGTCGCGGCATCTCCGCCGTCGAATACGCGATCCTGATCGGCGTCGTCGGCGTCGGCCTCGCCGCCACGCTCGGCAGCGTCGACGACAGCATCGGCACCTTCGTTCAGGCGCAGATCACCGCCCTGACCGCCGCGACCACGCCCGAGTAACCGGCGCGCCGCCACGAGCCGGGCTGCGGCGAACGACGCCGCGGCCGCTTCCTGGGCAGGACGCCCGACGAAGGACCATGGACTTGGAGCATCCGCAGATCATCGCGTTCGGCCTGCTCGCGGCCGCCGCCTGCTGGGACGTCGCGCGCCGCGTGATCCCCGACGCGGTGAGCGCCGCGCTCGCGCTTTCGGGCGCGGCGTGGAGCGCGCAGCAGTTCGGACTCGCGGGTCTCGGCCCGACGGCGCTCGCTGCGGCGGCGGTGTTCGCCGGCGGCGCCGCGCTGTTCCTTGCGGGTGCGATGGGCGGGGGCGACGTCAAGCTCGCCGCGGCGGCGACGCTGTGGCTTCCGGCCGGAGCCGTACTCGACTTCCTGCTGCTCACGAGCCTGCTGGGCGCGGCGCTCGCGCTCGTCTACGGCGCGGCGCGCTTCGCCGCCGCGCTGACCGCGGGGGCGCCGGGCGGCGCGGCGCTGGCCGTCGCGCGCCGGGCGACGGCGCCCTACGGCGTCGCCATCGCCGGCGCCGGCGCGCTGGCCATCGCGGCGGGAGCGGCCTGATGGGCGCGCTCGCCCGCATCGCGATCCTGCTGCTGCTCGTCGCGGCGGCGGGCGTGGTCTACGTCGCCTACGCTCCGCGTCAGGCGGCCGAGGCGATCGAGCCGCCGCGCGCGCGGGTGCGCGTCGCCGCCGAGCCGCTCGTGGTCGGCACCTTCCTGACCGACGCGCGCGCCCCCTTCGAAGCGACCGACCCCGGCCTCGTCGAGGACGACTGGATCGTCGAGGGCGAGCCGGACCCGCTCGGCGCCGTCATCATCGCGCCGGTCCCCGCCGGCGTCCCGACCCCGCGCTCGGCGCTGCTGGCGCCGGGGCAGGAGGGCTTTCTCGCCGCCGTGCTGCGCCCGGGCTACCGCGCGGTGGCGCTGGCGGTGAACGAGGTGACCGGCGCGGCTGGCCTGATCTTCCCCGGCGACCGGGTGGATCTGCTGCTGACGCAGGAGATCGAGGCCGCCGACGCCGCGGCGCCGGGGCGGCGGTGGGCCAGCGAGACGATCCTGCGCGACGTCCGCGTGATCGCGGTCGACCAGCGGCTCGGCGGAGACCTCGCCGCCCGCGGCCGCGAGGACGAGCGCGAGGCGGCGCCGCGGACCATCACGCTGGAGGTCACCTCGGCCGGCGCGGAGCGGATCGCGGTGGCGCGCAACCTCGGCTCGCTGTCGCTGACGCTGCGCTCGCTGATCGTCGAGGGCGAGGGCGCGCCGGACGACGACGCCGCCGCCGGCCCGACCTGGGCGCAGGACGTCTCCGCCGCCACGCGCGCGGCTTCGGGACGGGCGGCGCCGACGGACGACGGGCCGGCGCCCCCGGCCATCAGCCCGCGGGTCACGGTGATGCGCGGCGGACGCAACGAGGAGATCGCGCAATGAGGCTCGTCATGGCCGCGGCGGCCGCCCCGATGCTCGCGCTGGCGCTCGCGGCCCCGCAGGCCGCGGCGCAGGCGCGCGGCGCGCTGACGCTCACGGTCGGCGAGGCGGAGCTGATCAGGCTCGACGCGCCGGCGGCGACCGTCTTCATCGCGCATCCCGAAGTCGCCGACATCCAGATCGCCGGGCCGCAGTCGGTCTTCGTGTTCGGCCAGACGCCGGGGCGCACGACGCTCTTCGCGCTCGACGACGCGGGCGCGCCGATCGCCGTGCGCGACGTGCGCGTCGAGGTGGAGCTGACGCAGCTGCGCGCCCTGCTGGCGGCGCGGTTCCCGCGGACCCAGGTGCGGCTCTCGTCAGCGCCGGGCTCGGTGATGATCGAGGGCGACGCCGCCGACCCGCTGGAGGCCGAGGCGGTCGCGGCGACGGTCGCCGGCGCTCTCGGGGAGGGGCTTTCGGTGATCAACCGCATGACGGTGAGCGCGCCGACCCAGGTGAACCTGCGGGTGCGGGTGGCGGAGGTCACGCGCGATCTCGACCAGCGGCTCGGCATCAACTGGCAGGGGGTGCTGAACGTCGGCGCCGTCACCTTCGGCATCGCGACGGGAACCGGGGTGACGCTGCCGCTGGCGGCGACGGCGGGGGCCTACGGGCTGATCTCCGGCGGCGTCTCGACGGACTATCTCGACCTCAACGCCCTGCTCGACGCGCTCGACCGCGAGGGGCTGGCGCGCACGCTGGCGGAGCCGAACCTCACCGCGCTCTCCGGCGAGACGGCGAGCTTCACCGCGGGCGGGGAGTTCCCGATCCCCGTGGCGCAGGACGGCAACCGCACCACCATCGAGTTCAAGGCCTTCGGCGTGATCCTCGACTTCACGCCCACCGTGCTCTCGCCCGACCGCATCAGCCTGCGGGTGCGCCCGGAGGTCAGCGACATCACCTCCAACGGCGCGATCGAGACGGAGGGCTTCGAGATACCCGCGCTCACCGTGCGCCGCGTCGACACGACCGTCGAGCTGGCGAGCGGGCAGAGCCTCGTGATCGGGGGGCTGCTGCAGCAGAACGCGCGCGACGTGGTGGAGAAGGTGCCGGGCCTCGGCGACCTGCCGGTGCTGGGGGCGCTGTTCACCTCGACGCGCTACCAGAAGGCGGAGACCGAGCTGATCGTGACCGTGACGCCCTATGTGGGGCGCCCGACCCGGCCCGACGCGCTGCCGACGCCCTTGGGCGGGCCTGCGACGGGCCAGTCGCTGGAGGCGCTGCTGGCGCGGCGCGCGCGCGGCGGCGCTGGTGTCGGCGCTGGGGGCGGCGCGCCGCCGGGCCGGCTGCACGGCCAGGTGGGGTTCGTGTTTTGAGCGCGCGCAGGGCCTCGGCCGGCGCCGCGGCGCTGGCCGAGGCC
>CAYGUQ010000048.1:0-14917 GCA_964352995.1 uncultured Rhodobacterales bacterium | reverse complement strand
AGCCACCACTCGCCCGAGACGATGAAGTTCGCGCCTTCGGCCACCATGATCCCCCATTCCGGCGTCGGCGGCCGCACCCCGAGCCCGATGAACGAGAGGCCGGCCGCGTTCAGGATCGCCCAGCCCATGTTGAGCGAGAGCTGCACCATCATCGGCGGCAGCGCGTTGGGGAAGATGTGGAGCGCGAGCACCCTTACGTCCGAGTTGCCGGCGAGCCGCGCGGCCTGCGCGAAGCCCGCCTCGCGCCGGATCGCCACCTCCGCGCGGGCGACGCGGGCGTAGAAGGGCAGGTTGATGATGGCGGTGGCGTAGACGATGTTCTCCACCGTGTTGCCGAGCGCCGCGACGATGCCCATCGCCAGCACGAACAGCGGGAAGGCCATGATGGTGTCCACCACCCGCCCCGTCACCGCGTCCACCCAGCCGCCCCAGTAGCCCGCCGCCGCGCCGATCGCCGAGCCGAAGCAGAAGGACAGCGCCACGGCGGCGACGGAGATGGCGAGGTCGAGCCGAGTCGCGACCAGCACCCGGCTGAAGACGTCGCGGCCGAGGCTGTCGGTGCCGAACCAGTGGTCCGCCGAGGGCGGCTGAAGCGCCCGCGCGGCGTTGCTCTCCAGCGGATCGTAGGGCGCCAGCGCCGGCCCGAACACCGCGCAGAACACGATGAACAGGAACAGGGCGAAGGCGACCAGCGTCACCGGATTGTCCCGCAGCACATAGGCGCCGTGGGCGAGGAATGCGCGCAGGCCCGTGGGCCGCGCGGCGGTGGCCGTCGTCATGCGCCCTGCCTCGTTCTGGGGTCGATGAGGGTGTAGATCACGTCGATGAGAAGGTTCAGCGCCACGAACAGCACCGCCATCGCCAGCACGAAGCCCTGCACGGCGGCGTAGTCCGACACCACCAGCGCCTCGACCGCGTAGGAGCCGACGCCGGGCCAGGCGAACACCTTCTCCACCAGCACGTTGGCGCCGAGGGTGAAGCTGAACACCATGCCGAGCGTCGTCACCACCGGCAGCATCGCGTTGGAGAACGCCACGCCGTAGAGCACCTTGCGCGGCGGCAGGCCGGCGGCCCGCGCCGTGCGCACATAGTCCGAGCCCAGCGCCTCAAGCATCGCCGCCCGCGCCATGCGCGCCAGCGGCGCCATGGTGAAGAGCGCGAGCGTGATCGCCGGCAGCGCGAGCTGCGCCAGCGCGCCGCGCAGCGTCTCCCACTCGCCGGCGAGGACGGCGTCGACGGTGTAGAAGCCCGTCACCGGCTCCGGCGGGAAGTAGAGGAAATCGAGCCGGCCGAGCGGCGACGGCGCCCAGCCCAGCAGGTAGTAGAACACGTAGACCAGCGCGATGCCGGTGAAGAAGGTCGGCAGCGACACGCCCGCCGTCACCACCGCGCGGCAGGCGTGATCGACCCATGTCCCCTGCCGCGCCGCCGCCGCGACGCCCAGCGGCACGGCGACGAGCGTGGAGAGGATCAGCGCCGAGAGCGTCAGCTCCAGCGAGGCGGGCAGCCGGCGCGCCAGCTCCTCAAGCACCGGCTGGCCGGTGGAGATCGACTGGCCGAGGTCGCCGCGCAACAGATCGCCGACATAGACGAGGAACTGCTCCGGCAGCGACCGGTCGAGCCCGAGCTGCGCCCGGATCTCGGCGATGGACTGCGCGTCCGCCGCCGGCCCCGCGAAATAGGCCGCGGGGTCGCCCGGCAGCGCGCGGGTCAGCACGAAGCTGACCACGACGACGCCGACGAGCGCCGGCAGCGAGAGCAGCACGCGGCGACCGATCATCCGCGCCCGCGCCCGCGCCGCCGCCCTGCCCGCCGCCAAAGCCATGGCGGCGTCCTCGCCCAGCCGCTCGCCCTTGAGCCAGCGGCCGAGCGCGGTGGGCGAGGGCCCGCGGCGGGCGTAGGGGGCCGAGCCGCCCATCACCCCCGCCGCGTCGCCGACGCCGTATGCGCCGCTCTCGGCCATGCTCAGGCGCGCTTCCAGCCGCGGATCGTCGGCTGGCGGTGGAACCAGTACTCGTAGCCGGTCATGTCGCGGTAGGCGGCGTTGACCGCCGGCTGCCACAGCGCGATGCGCGGAACCTCGTCCCACGCGATCTCGATCATGCGCTTGCACATCGCGACGTATTCGGGATCGTCGACGGGCAGGTGCAGGGCCTTCGGCACCATCGCCTCGATCTCCTCGTTGCGGTAGTTCGCCGAGTTGAACAGGTTCCCTTCCAGATAGGCCCAGTAGAAGTAGTAGCAGGGATAGTTGAGCCAGCCGCCGAACGTCTCCAGATGCAGCGGCAGCCGCTTCTCGACCAGCGAGGCCGTGCGCCAGTTCGCGCCGGGCACCTTCTCCAGCGGGGCCGAGACGCCGATCTTGGCGAGGTTCTCCTGGATCAGCAGCGCCGCGGGCTCCATCCAGTCGGACTGGCTGAGGTCGATGTAGAACGGCACCTCGAAGCCGGCGCCGTAGCCGGCTTCCTCGAGCAGCGCCTTGGCGCGGTCGAGGTCGGTCGAATAGGGAAAGGGCTGCGGCCAGTCGATCGTCTCGGGCGTGAACGACTTCCCGCCATGCATCGGCGTCCCGCGCCCGTAGGCCGCGGTCTGGAACACGTCGTCGTAGGGAACCGACCACGCCACCGCCTGCCGCACCAGCTTGTTCTTGAACGGCTCGAAGTTGAGGTTGGTGCCGAGGATGTAGATGGCGTTCTCGACCGGCGTGGTGTTGACGGTCAGCCCCTCGGCGCCCTCCAGCTCCTTGGCGTCCTTGTTGGGGATGTCGAAGCTCATCTGCACGTCGCCGCGCTCGATCAGCGCGCGGCGGGTGGCCGGCGACGGCACCTCGCGCACGATGACGCGCGCCAGCTCAGGAACCGGGCCGGAAGTGTAGCCGTCGTTGCGCTCGTAGACGAGCGACTGCCCCGGCTCCCAGCGCGTCACGCGGAACGGCCCCGAGCCGATGGTGTTCTTGTGGACGTACTCCAGCGCCCAGGGGTCGTCGGCCGTCGCGTTCGCCAGCGCCAGTTTGCTGTTGAGGATGAAGGGCACCGGCACCGCCATGTCGGGCAGGCTGAGCTTGGAGGCGCGCTTCAGCGTCACCCGGAAGGTCAGGTCGTCCACCGCCTCGAACTGGCCGGGCTCCTCCAGCCCGCCGGCGCGCATCTGGGTGGAGGGGAAGCCGCCGACCGTCACGGCGCGATCGTAGGACCACTTCACGTCCTGCGCGGTGATCGGCGAGCCGTCCTGGAACCGGCCCTCGGGGCGCAGCTTGAAGGTGATCACCAGCCCGTCGTCGGAGAAGGACCACGACTCGGCCACCTCGGGGACGATGGTGGAATAGTCGTAGCTGAGCGAGCCGTCGGGCAGCGTCTTGACGCCGAAGCCCACGAGCCGGTCGTAGGCGTTGACCGCGATCTGGTAGCTCGGGCGGTTGGTGCCGGTGCGGTGCAGATCGAGGCTGTTGATGGTCTGGCCCATCACCATGACCACCGTGTCGGCGCCCTGCGCCGCGGCGGGCAGCGCCTTGAGGAAGGGCAGCGCGGCCGCCCCCAGCGTCACGGCGCCGGCGCCCCGCATGAAATCGCGTCTCTGCATCAGTCTCTCCCGTCGATGGCGCCTGCAAATCTTGCGTGCAGGATCGCATGCAATCTGGAGATGCGCTGCAAGTTGCGGGCCAGATCGCGCGGCGGGAGATTGACGAGGCGTTTCAACGGGAGCCCTCGGATCGACGCGCGCCAGCCGACGGAACGGCGCCCGGATGTTCGGCGAAACGCCCTGCGCGCGCCGCAATTTGCGGCGCCCTGCGTTCAGGGCAGCGCGGCGTCGGGCGCGCCGAGATGGGCGAAGGCGCGGTAGGCGTCCTTCACCTTCAGGATGTGGTCGCGCATGGCGGCGCAGGCGGCCTCGGCGTCCTGCGCGAGGATGGCGGCGACCACCGCGTCGTGCTCGACCCAGCTCGCCGAGGGCCGGCCGTCGACGCGGAACTGGGCGCGCCGGAAGGGGGCGACGCGGTTGCGGACGTCGCGCGTCGTCTCGACCAGCGCGGGATTGTGGGCGCCGTCGTAGATCGCCAGATGGAACAGGCGGTTGGCGTCGGCGTAGCCCTCGACGTCCTCCGCCTCGGCCAGTCTGCGGGCGGCCTCGTGGTCGGACAGCAGACGCGCCCGCTCGGCGTTCGTCATGCGCATCGCCGCGAGACGCGCGCAGACGCCCTCCAGCTCGGTCATCAGTTCGAACAGGTGCAGCAGCCGCTCCACCGAAAGGCCCGCGACCACCACGCCGCGATGGGGCCGGCGCTCGACCAGACCCATCGCCGCAAGCTGCGCCAGCGCCTCGCGCACCGGCGTGCGCGACACGCCGAATGCCTCCGCCAGCGACTGCTCGTCGAGCCGCACGCCGGGCGCAAGCGCGCCCTCGACGATCTGCGCCGAGAGCCGTTTCACCATGAGCGCCACGGCCGTCTCGCGCGGCGCGCCGGCCTGCGTTCCCGTCCCGCCCGCCATGGAAGCTCCCGCAATCATCGCGCGCAGCATTGCATGCAATCTTGCGTCGGCCAACCCGTTCCGGGCGCGATCAGACGTCGAGGAACGCCACCGGCCTGGTCCACTGGATCAGCACCACGCAGCCCTCGTCGCTCCAGACCGAGTGGCTTGAGCCCGGCGTGTTGACCACCAGCGCCCCGGCCTCCCGCCGGCCGCGCTCGTCGCTCTGGGCGCCTTCGAGCACGAGGATGGTCTCGAGGCCGGGATGGGCGTGCGCCGGCACGCCGGCGCCGGGGGCGTAGCGCAGCAGCGCCAGCGCGGGTTCTCCGCGCAGCAGGTGGCAGATCTCCACGCCCTCGCGGAACGGCTCGAACGTCGCGTCGCGCCAGCCGCCCGAGAGGAGGCCGGGCACCGCGAAGGGCTCGGGAGCGGCGTCAGGCGGGGGCCGGGACATCGAGCGCCTCCAGTATCGCGTCCGTCGGCGCCGCCCAGCCGACGATGCCGCCCTGCGCGACGATCATGGCGATGGCGGCGGCCTTGAACTCGGGAAAATAGCTTTCGGTGGCGTCGGTCGCGAGCAGGCAGTCGAAGCCGCGGTCGTTGGCCTCGCGCATGGTCGTCTGCACGCAGACCTCGGTGGTGACGCCGGCGAAGACCAGCCGGCTCACGCCGAGCCCGGCCAGCACGTCGCTCAGCGGCGTCGCGTGAAAGGCGCCCTTGCCGGGCTTGTCGATCACCGTCTCGCCGGGCGCCGGGGCGCAGGCCGCCACGATCTCCGCGCCGGGCTCGCCGGCGACGAGGATGCGCCCCATCGGCCCCGCGTCGCCGATGCGCAGGGAAGGCGCGCCGCGCAGGCGCTTGGCGGGCGGGCAGTCGGAGAGGTCGGGGCGGTGGCACTCGCGGGTGTGGATCACCGGCAGCCCGGCGCGGCGGAAGCCCGAGATCAGCCGCGCCACGGTCGGCACGACGACGGCCAGCCGCGAGACGTCGTTGCCGAGCGCGGCGCCGAAGCCGCCGGGCTCGATGAAGTCGCGCTGCATGTCGATCACGACGAGCGCCGTTCCCGCGCGCTCGAGGGGAAAGTCGAAGGGCTCCGCGCGCATCAGTGCTTGCCCGCCATGCGCCGGCCGATCTCGGCGCGGTCGGCCTCCGCCGCCGCGGCCTGATAGGCGATGCGGCCCTCGGACATCACCACGACGCGGTCGGACAGGTCCATCACCTCGTCGAGGTCCTCGGAGATGAGCAGCACCGCGGCGCCGGCGTCGCGCGCCGCCATGAGCCGGGCGCGGATCTCGCCCGCGGCGCCGAAATCGAGGCCGAAGCAGGGGTTGGCGCAGATCAGCAGCCGCACGTCGCCCGAGAGTTCCCGCGCCAGCGCCGCGCGCTGCACGTTGCCGCCGGAGAGCGTCGAGATCGGCGCGTCGATGCTGGCGCATTTCACGTTGAAGGCGCTGGCGAGCGGCGCGGCGACCTTCCGCAACGCCGCGGCCGAGACCCAGAAGCCGTTCGCGTCGAAGCTGCGGAACGCGACGTTCTCAGCCACGCTCATGGCCGGGGCGCAGGCGTTGCGCAGCGGCTCCTCCGGCAGCCAGCGCACGCCGTGGGCCTGCGCCTCGGCGCGCGTGGCGTGGAACGGCGCGCCCATCACCGAGACGGCGCCGGCCTCGATGGGGCGCTGCCCCGCCAGCGCCTCCACCAGCTCCATCTGGCCGTTGCCGGAGACCCCCGCGACGCCGACGATCTCCCCCGAGCGCACCTCGAAGTCCTCGATCTCGATGGTCTTGAGCCCCGAACGGTCGCGCGCGCGCAGCCCCCGCACCGAGAGCGCGGCGGGTCCGGGGCGCTTCGGCGCCCGGTTCGGGCGCTCGGGCGGCGGCGCGCCGATCATCATCTCGGCCATCCGGCCATGGCTGAGCCCGGCGGCCTCGCCCCCGCCGACATGGCGGCCCCGGCGCAGGATGCTGACCTCGTCGCAGAAGGCGTCGACCTCGCGGAACTTGTGGGTGATCATCAGCACGGTGATGTCGCCGGAGCGCGCCAGCCCGCGGATGAAGCCCAGCGCCTCGTCGGCCTCCTCCGGCGTCAGCACCGAGGTCGGCTCGTCGAGGATGAGGAAGCGCCGGCCGAGATAGAGCTGCTTGAGGATCTCGAGCCGCTGCCGCTCGCCCGCCGCCAGCCGCCCCACCGGCGTCTCAAGCGGCACGCGGAACGGCATGCCTGAGAAGAACGCCTCCAGCGCCGCGCGCTCCTTCGCCCAGTCGATCACGGCGGGCGCGTCGTCGCGGCTCAGCACAAGGTTCTCCGCCGCGGTCAGCGACGGGGCCAGCGTGAAGTGCTGGTAGACCATGCCGAGGCCCATGGCGTGCGCGGCGCGGGGGCTCGGGATGTCGACCTCGCGGCCCGCCACCATGATCTGCCCGTCGCTCGGCTTCTGCACCCCCATGACGCATTTCACGAGCGTCGACTTGCCGGCTCCGTTCTCGCCGAGCAGCGCATGCACCGTGCCGGGCGCGACAGCGATGGAGACGTTCTCCAGCGCGGTGAAGGCGCCGAAGCGCATGGTCATGCCGACGGTCTCCAGCCCCGGCGCGCCCCTGGCCGTGGCGGCGCCGACGGTCACTTCAGCGCCGCGATCAGCGCGCCGCTGGCGGCCACCGCGCCGAACACGCCGCCCTGCATCGTCACCATCTTGAGGGCTGCGGCGTGGTTGCCGGGGTCGGTGGCGCCGCAACAGTCGGCGAGGATCAGGCATTCGAAGCCGCGGTCGTTGGCCTCGCGCATCGTAGTGTGGACGCAGACGTCGGTGGTGATGCCGGCGAGCACGAGGTTGTCGATGCCCCGCGTGCGCAGCATCAGCTCAAGGTCGGTGGCGCAGAAGCTGCCCTTGCCGGGCTTGTCGATGACCGGCTCGCCGGGCAGCGGCGCGAGTTCGGGGATGATCTCCCAGCCCGGCTCGCCACGCACGAGGATCTTGCCGCAGGGGCCTGGGTCTCCGATGCCGGCGCCGATCTGGCGCGAGCGCCAGCGCTTGTTGGCCGGCAGGTCGGCGAGGTCGGGGCGATGGCCCTCGCGGGTGTGGAAGACGTGGCCGCCCCACGCCCGCATCGCGGCCAGCACCGCCTTGATCGGCTCGATCGGCGCGCGGGTCAGCGACAGGTCGTAGCCCATCGCATCGACGTAGCCGCCCTTCCCGCAGAAGTCGGTCTGCATGTCGATGACGACGAGCGCGGTGTTCTCCGGCCGCAGGTCTCCGTTCCACGGCCAGGCGTAGGGGTCGGCGGCGACTGCGCCGGCCTGCATCGCCGCAGCGGCCGTCGGCGCGTTCATTCCGCGGCCTCCAGCTTGCTTTCGCCGTAGAGGCGCGTGGGCGCGGGGAAGCCGCAGGAGGTGCCGTCCGTCACCTTCACGTCGTTCTCGAAGGGCAGGCGGTAGCGGCCGGCGGCGAGGTCGGTCATGTAGGTGTAGGGGCAGTCCTGCGCGCCGCCCTTCACCGCGACATAGCCGCGATGGCCGAGCTGGTAGAGGTTGTTCTCCACCCCCCAGCCGAGCCGCGCCTCGCGCACGAGGTCGGGGCGCACCTCGGCGGTGACGATCTCGTCCGGCCGGCCCTGCGTGGCGTGGGCGAGGATCGCGCCGTCGAAGTTCACGATCATCCCCTCGCCCATCGAGTCGAAGGTGCCGTCGCTGCCGCACATGCAGACGTTGGCCGTCACCATCAGGTTGCAGAAGGCGTTGGCCTGATTGGTGAAGCGCCACGACTCGCGGATCGGCGCGGTGTAGCCGGCGGTGCGCAGCATGATCTCCGCGCCCTTGTAGGCGCATTCGCGCGCCATCTCGGGGAACATCCCGTCATGGCAGATGATCAGCGCGAGCTTGCAGCCGTTCGGCCCGTCGATCACGGGGATGCCGAGGTCGCCCGGCTCCCACGGCTCGACCGGCACCCAGGGGTGAAGCTTGCGGTAGTAGAGCCGCTCATCGCCCTTGTCGTCGTAGATCAGGCCGACGTTGTAGGGCATCCCGCCGGGGTTCAGCTCCATGATCGAGAAGCAGCCCCAGATGGCGTTGTCGCGGCAGGCCTTGGCGAAGGCGGCCGTCTCCGGCCCGTCGCGGCGGCACATGATGGCGGGATTGGTGTCCATCGAGAGGCCGTGCAGCGCGTATTCGGGAAACACCACGAGGTCCATCGTCGGCATGTTGCGCCGCGCCTTGGCGACCATGTCGACGATGCGCCGGGTCTGCGCCGCGAGCTGCTCCGGCGTCTCGACCACGGGAAGCTGCAGCTGCACCATCCCCAGCACCACCCCGCCGGGGGATTTGTTGAGACCGCCGAGGCCGCTCATGGGCGTCGCTCCTATCGGTTGAAGCCAAGGGCCGCCGGGGCGCCGGCCAGCGCGCGCGAGGGCGAGCTTGCGGCGATCAGCAGGCCGAGGGTGAGGACGTAAGGGGCGGCGTAGAAGAGGTAATAGCCCCCGGTGACGCCGACGGACTGGAGCGCGGGCCCCAGCGCGCCGGCGCCGCCGAAGAGCAGCGCCGCCCAGAGGCAGTTGACCGGCTTCCACCGCGCGAAGATCACCAGCGCCACGGCCATCAGGCCCTGGCCCGAACTGATGCCCTCGTTCCACGAGCCGGGATAGAAGAGCGAGAGATAGGCGCCGCCGACGCCCGCCAGCGCCCCGCCGGCCGCCGTGGCCAGCATGCGCACCCGCAGCGGATCGACGCCCAGCGCCCGCGCGGCCTCGGCGCCGTCGCCGGTGGCGCGGATCACGAGGCCGATCCGCGTCGCGCGGAACATCCACGCCATCGCCAGCGCCAGCGCAACGCCGATCAGGAACAGCGCGTTGACGTCGAGCGCCGCGCGCACCTGGGGGATGTCGGACCAGAAGCCGAACGGGATCGACGGCAGGTCGGGCGCGACCGGCTGGACGTAGGGCTTGCCGAAGAAGAAGGCGAGGCCCATCCCCAGCAGCATCAGCGCGATGCCGATGGCGATGTCGTTCACCCGCGCCAGCGAGCACATCGCGCCGTGCGCGAGCCCGAAGCCCGCGCCGCAGACCGCCGCGGCGAGCACCCCCGCCCAGGGCGAGCCGGTCTCGTAGGCGATGGCGTAGCCGGCCATCGCGCCGAAGACGAGCGTGCCCTCCAGCCCGAGATTGATGCGCCCCGACCGCTCGGTGAGGCATTCTCCGAGCGAGACGAACAGGAACGGCGTGGAGACGCGGATCGCCCCGCCCAGCATCGCCAGCGGCACGCCCCAGAGGCCGAGATCGGTCTCGCTCATGCGCGCCCCCAGAGTTCGGGCCGGAACATGCGGAACCGGCCGTAGAGCGTCTCGCCGAGCAGGATGGCCACGAACACCATCCCCTCCAGCACCAGCACCGTCGCGTCCGGCAGGTCCATCCGCCGCTGCACCAGCCCGCCCGACGCCTCCAGCCCGCCGACCAGCACCGCGACGGGCATGATCGCCAGCGGGTTGTGGCGGGCGAGGAAGGCGATGAGGATGCCGGCGTAGCCGTAGCCCGAGATCAGCGAGCCGTTGGCCGCGCCATGGACGGCGGCGACCTCGAAGAAGCCCACCAGCCCCGCCATCGCGCCCGCCAGCGCCGTGAAGCCGAGGATCAGCGCGCCGACCGGCAGCCCCTGAAGCTGCGCGGCCCGCACGTTGCCGCCGGCGATGCGCGCCGCGAAGCCCCAGCGCGTGCGCTCGATCAGCGCCCAGGCCAGCACGCAGGCGAGCGCCCCGAAGGCCAGCCCCCAGTGAACGCCGAGCCCCGGCATCTCGCCGATGCGCAACCAGTCGGGAAGCGGCGGGGTGGAGGGCTTGTTGAGCGAGGCGGGGTCGCGCAGCGGCCCCTCCACCAGATGGTTCATCAGCGCGATGGCGATATAGGCCATCAGCAGGCTGGCGATGGTCTCGTTGACGCCGCGATGGTGGCGCAGCCAGCCGACCGCGCCGATCCAGACGCCGCCCACGGCCATCGCCGCCAGCGCCATCAGCGGCAGGCCGAGCGCGCCCGGCGCCCAGCCGACGAGCATCGCCGTCGCCCCCGCGGCGAGGCCGCCGAGCACGATGGCGCCCTCGCCGCCGATCACCACCAGCCCCAGCCGCGCCGGCAGCGCGACGCAGAGCGCCGCCAGCAGCAGCGGCGCCGCGCGCGACAGCGTGTTCTCCCAGCTGAACGCCGTGCCGAAGCCGCCGCGCCAGACCAGCGCGAAGAACTCCGCCGGCGAATGGCCGAGCGCGGCGAGAAACAGGCTGAACGCCGCGACGCCCGCGAGCAGCGCCCCGAGCGGGATCGCCACCGCCTCCGCCCGACGGGCGACGGCGGCGAGCGCCCCCTCCGCCGAGGGCGCCGCAAGGGCGCGGGAGGCGGCGGCGTCGGTCACGAGGTCGCGCCGATCACGCCTTCGACGAGGTAGTCCATGCTCTCCAGCCGCACGTCGGTCTCCTCGAAGGCCTCGCCGGCCGCGGCGATGGTCTCGCCGGCGTTGGACTTCAGCGGCCCCTTGATCGCCGCGAAGCCGCCCTTCTCGATCTCCGCCTTGGTCCCTTCGAACGCGGCGCGGGCCGCGTCGCTGACCGCCGGGCCGAGGGGGCTCATCTTGATGAAGCCGTCGGCGAGGCCGCCGCGCACGAAGTTGTCGACGGTCCCGCCGTCGAGCGTCGTCTGCACCATGCGCGTGTAGACGACGGGCCAGTTCCACTCCGCCCCGGTGAGGTACTTCTCCGGCGCCAGCGCCGACTGGTCGGCGTGGTAACCGCAGACGAAGGCGCCGCGGCCGGCGGCGGTCTCGATCGTCACCTTGGGCCCGTCGACATGGCAGGTGATCACGTCGGCGCCCTGGTCCACCAGCGCGTTCGTCGCCTCGGCCTCCTTCACCGCCAGCGACCACTCGCCGGTGAAGATCACCTGGCAGGTGATCGACGGATCGACCGAGCGCGCGCCCAGCAGGAAGCTGTTGACGTTCATCAGCACCTGGGGGATCGGCTTGGCGGCCACGAAGCCGAGCTTCTTCGTCTTGCTCATGTGCCCGGCGACGACGCCGTTGAGGTACTGCCCCATGCCGATGTAGCCGAAATACGAGCCGACATTGGCGGGGTGCTTCTCGGCGCTCCAGAGGCCGCCGGCGTGCTCGAACCGCACGTCGGGATACTTCGGCGCCAGCGCGAGGATGTGGGGGTCGAAGTAGCCGAAGCTGGTCGGGAACAGCAGCGACGCGCCGTCGAACTGGATCATCGACTCCATCGACTTCTGCACGTCGACGGTCTCGGCGACGTTCTCCTCCTCGATGACCGTCACGCCGGCCATCTGCTTGACCGCCGCCGCGCCCTCGGCGTGGGCCTGATTGTAGCCGAAATCGTCCTTCGGCCCGACATAGATGAAGCCGACCGTCAGCCCCGCCGCATGCGCCGGGCGCAGGCCGGCGGCCAGCGCCGCCGCGCCGGCGCCCGCGCCCAGAAAGCCGCGGCGGCTGAGGGCGCTCAAACCCGACACGCCCGCGCCAGTGATCATCTTCATCGCTGCAAACTCCCGCCTCGGCGCCGTCCGCGCCCGGATTCAGACGAAGCGAGGTTAGGAAGCGGCGTCTGGAAATGTCTTCTGCTATTCTCGCGCCGGACCGGTGCGAAAAACGCACCATGCGGAGATTCGCCGTTGCGTCATCAGACCACCCTGCGCGCCATCGACGCCGTGGCGCGCGCCGGCTCCATCCGGAAGGCCGCCGAGCAGCTCGCCGTCACCCACACCGCGCTCAACCGGCGCATCCTCGCCTTCGAGGCCGAGCTTGGCGCGCCGGTGTTCGAGCGGCTGCCGCGCGGCGTGCGGCTGAACCCGGCGGGCGAGCTGGTGATCCACCATTTCCGCGCGCAGGTCGCGGACATGGAGCGCGTCCGCAGCCAGATCGCCGACCTCGCCGGAGAGCGCCGCGGCCATGTCGCCATCGCCTGCAGCCAGGCGCTGCTGCCCTTCTTCCTGCCCCGCCACATCGCCGCCTATCGCGCGGGCCACCCGGCGGTGACCTTCAGCGTGGAGCTGCGCGACCGCGACGTCGCGGAGCAGGCGCTCGTCGCCCATGAGGCCGACATCGCGCTGGTGTTCGAGCCGGTGCGGCTGGCGGAGGTGCAGGTGCTGCTCGCCGCGCCGCAGCCGGTCATGGCGGTGATGGCGGCCGACCACCCGCTCGCCGCGGGGCGCGGGCCGGTGCGCCTGCGCGAGTGCCTGCGCTGGCCGGTGGCCGCGCCCGCCATCCCCTACGGCGTGCGCCACCTGCTCGACGCGGCGCTCGCGCGCTCCAGCGTCAGGCTCAGGCCGGCGGTGGTGTCGAGCAGCTTCGAGTTCCTGCGCCGCTATGCGCTGGCGGAGCAGGTCGTGACCTTCCAGATCCCCATCGGCCTGCCGCCTGAGCGCGACGAGCTCGTCGCGCGCGCCATCGATGCGCGCGACCTCGCGCCGGGGCTGCTCTACCTTTGCCAGTTGCGTGGGCGCACGCTGCCGGTGGCAGCCGCAAAATTCACCGATCGGCTCGCGCGCGCCCTGTCCGAGGCGGAAAGCTGAGCCGCGCCGCCTTGCCGAAGCGGCGCGGCCGGGCGAACCTGCGCGCCGGCGTCGAGATCGCGGAGCGGAGCGGGAAATGGACGAAGGCTTGAGGGCGATAGCGGTCGAGGCCGAGGCGACGGGCGCCTGCGCCGGCGTCGTGACGCTCGACCATGACGGGCGCTGGCGGCGGCGCGCGGCGCTCGCGACCGACGACGGCCTGCCCTTCCTGCTCGACCTCGCCGAGGCCGCGGAGCTGCCGGAGGGCGCCGCGCTGCGGCTGGAGGACGGCCGCCACGTGCGCGTGCGCGCCGCGCCCGAGCCGCTGGCCGCCGTGGCCGCCGAGACGCCCCAGACGCTCGCGCGGCTGGCGTGGCATCTCGGCAACCGGCATCTGCCCGTCGTCATCGAGGCCGGGCGCCTGCTGATCCGCCGCGACCATGTGATCGAGGCGATGCTCGCGGGGCTCGGCGCGACGGTCACGCCCGTCACCGCCCCCTTCACGCCCGAAGGCGGGGCCTACGGCCGCGGCCGCACCCACGCCCACCACCACGGCCACGACGCCCACGCCGACCCCAACGCCCATCTGCGCGAGCCGTCCCCATGAGGCTCTTCCACCCCGACGCGCGGAGCCGCGACGCGGAGAACGCCCGGCTCTACGCCGAGTTCGAGGTCGCCTACACGGTGGTCGACTTCGCCGCGGCGATCCTCTTCGTCGCCGGCTCGATCCTGTTCTTCAATGAGGCGACCGCGACGGCGGGAACGTGGCTGTTCCTCGCCGGCTCGCTGTGCTTCGCGGCGAAGCCGTCGCTGCGGCTTGCGCGAGAACTGCGCTACTGGCGCCGCGGGCAGATCGACAGGCTGGCGGAGCGCGCCCGTGAGTGACGCTTCCGCCGCCGCCGTTCAGGCGCTCGTCGCCTGGCTCTCGCCGGGCTATCCGGTGGGGGCCTTCGCCTACTCCCACGGCCTTGAGCGCGCCGTCGCCGACGGCGCCGTGCGCGACGCGGCGACGCTGCAGGCCTGGGTCGGCGACGTTCTGGCGCGGGGCTCCGGGCGCAACGACGCCATCCTGCTCGCCGCAGCCCATCGCGCGCCGGACGACCCCGAGCCAGCCGAGCTCGCCGCCGCGCTCGCCGTCAGCCGCGAGCGCCTGCTGGAGACCGAGGCCCAGGGCGCCGCCTTCGCCCGCACCACCGCGCAGGCCTGGGGCGCGGGAGACGGCGCGCCAGCGCCCTATCCGGTCGCGGTGGGCCGCGCCGCCGCGGCGGCCGGCGCGCCGCTGGAGACGGCGCTGACGCTCTATCTGCAGGCCTTCGCCGCCAATCTCGTCTCGGTCGCCGTGCGGCTGTTCCGCACCTGACCGCCCCAGACACGCGCCAAGGAGCCGCGCCGCGATGAAGCCTTCAGCCAAATCTCCCCACGGCCCCCTGCGCGTCGGCATCGGCGGACCGGTCGGCGCCGGCAAGACGGCCCTCACCGACGCGCTCTGCAAGGCGTTGCGCGACCGCTGGTCGATCGCGGTGATCACCAACGACATCTACACCCGCGAGGACGCCGAGTTCCTGATGCGGGCGCAGGCGCTGCCGCTGGAGCGCATCCGCGGCGTGGAGACGGGCGGCTGCCCGCACACCGCGATCCGCGAGGACGCCTCGATCAACCTCGCCGCGGTGGACGAGCTGCGCGCGGCCTTTCCGGACCTCGACCTCATCCTGATCGAATCCGGCGGCGACAACCTCTCGGCCACCTTCAGCCCCGAACTGGCGGACCTGACGCTCTACGTGATCGACGTCGCCGGCGGGGAGAAGGTGCCGCGCAAGGGCGGGCCGGGGATCACCCGCTCCGACATGGGGCGCGAGATCGCATTTGTTGATGACCAGCAGGTCGGAGCGTCGCTCGACGTGATGGAGCGGGATGCGAAGA